>NZ_CP073175.1 GCF_023035815.1 Borrelia parkeri | reverse complement strand
TAGTTTATTTTGTATTAGTATAAATTATTATAAAAATTCATAAGATTTTTTTGTATAATCCTATTTTTGTTATATTATTTACTAATAATATGTTTATTAAAATACTAAAAGAGATACTAATTCATTTACGTCACTTAACCGATTTTTACAAAACATTTCTTTACCCTATTATTCCTTATCTAATTAAATTAGTAAAAAAGATGATGTTGATGTTGTTTAAGTTAATAAAACTAATAAAAAAACATAAAAAAAGAACTTCTGATATAAATCGACCGTATATAAAAAATCCAAACAATAATGAAAAAGCTGTTTTTAGTAACAATACTGATTTTAGAGATAAAATACAAAAGATAATAAATGCTCCTGGAGAAACTAACTCAAGCAGTAAGACTACGTTAGAGATTTACCCATGTAAAGAATCTCCATACAAGAAAGGAGTTAAGTTAGCTTTTGAGGGTGATTATGAACCACATGTTGAACCTGGAGGTGGTGATGATTTATATGGTATATGCAGTAATTTTGATGATTTTACACAAAAGGCAACAGTAATACCAATACTTGGTAATACATTTCAAGGATATCTAATAGTAAAAGATTCAACTATTAAAAAGAATGACAAACTGTTTTTCAATCAATATGGTATGCTTGAAAAAGTTAAAAAAACTCGTGATAAAAATATATATGCTATTGCTCTTTCAGACTCAATCCGTGATGAAATACAAGGACATTGGTTAGCAGAAGTAAAGATTCATTGAAGAAAAAGTTAAAACATATTAATCGTTTTGTCCCTTAGGTTTCACAACAAAGAAAGTACATATAATCAACTTAGAAAAATTCAAATGAAACAATACATCAAATAATTATAGTTTACAATGCACAGATTGATTACAATATCATCTTCACTTACTTTTATCCTCATCATTTTAACTTATTATCTTCAAATACCTCTCTTTTTATACTCAAAATGTGATAAACAAAATAAATATATAATCAACAAAGATAATTATTTTTAGAAACTTGTTTAAATAAAATTAAAGAGAGTTCCTTATAAAGGAACTCTTATTGAAAATACTAATATTATAAAATATTTAAATCTTTACCATCTCTATCTTGCAAAATTTGATAGATAAGATTTTGCTTCTTCAATGAGAGCTTCTATATTTTTCTTTTCTCCCATTGCTTCAATTAATTTTATAGAAGAAGATTCTAATTGTTTTAACGCATTCTCTGCTTCTCTTTGTGCCTGTCTAGCTACTAAATCATTGTCTACTTTTCTTGATAAGTAACTTCTACGTTTCTTCTTTCTTAATCTTTCAGTAATAGCTTCTTTTAAAGTCTCTTGGGATTGCTCAAAAAAGGATTTTGCGGAACTTCTTTCATTAAGTCCTGCATCAATTTGGGTTATGAACATATCGATCTGATTCCTTTTTTCATTAAACCTATTTTGTAATTTAATTAGTTCCTGTCTCTTTGTTCTATACGTTTGACTATTGCTCTTAGAAATAGACCTTTGCTCTTGTAGTTTCGTCTGAAATTCTGAAAATATTCTATAAAAATCGGATTCTAATTGTTTAGACTCTGTTTGAAGCTTACGTGCCTCCTCAATTAATTGATGGAATTCAGAATCTCCAAGCACTCTTTTTACATTTTCAATTTCTTCTTGTGCTTTGCTCTCTTCATCAGTACTTGGAACTAAATCTTTTTCTTCTATTTTTATTACTTCTTCTTTAACATAGTATGGTTGAACTTGCTCAGACACCTCAAATCCCGCATTAACAGGTTTTACTCCCATATCTTGTTGTATTTCTACTACTTCTTCTTCTAAATCATCTATAACAACTTCTTTTTGTTCCTGATTTTCTTGTTTATGGTTTAAATCTTTATTATCTTTGCTTTCATCTAAAAATTTGCCCCTTACTTCATTTAATAAATCATTAAGGACATTTATATCACATGATAACAAACATAATAATGTTAATATACATACTGATAAAATACTTCTCTTCATATCTCACTCCTGGGATATTAGATTATTTAATTATTGAATCTCGATATTGAAATATAATAATTATTTAATCTAATATACACCATTTAATTTAAATTTCAAAAATAAATTTACATAAAACCTCAATTATTTGACTCTGTAATAATTAAAATCTATTTAAAATTATTTTAATAAAATAAAATTAATTACATACCAAACAAAACTAATCTTATAATAATAAAATACCCCTAGTTAAAGAGATTTAGCTAGAGCTTGTTTACTTATCTTTAGTACAAATATTTAATCTACTAAAATGCAAAAAAGGAAAACAATTCTTATAAAAAGAAAAGTTTTCCTAAAATGACTTTATTTAGTAGATTATTTAATTAGATAATTTATTTAGCAGCAGCCGGTTGAGTAGTAGTACTAGCTTCAGTTGATTCAGTAGTAGTTTCAGAGTACTGTATTCCCTTAACAGCTTCTCTTATCTTATCTAGATTGATTGATACTGTTTTCCTAATTATTAAGTCAAGTATTCCCAGTACCTTATTTACAGCAGTTACAGCAGCAGCTTTAATTGCTCCATCTTCATTAGCAGCAGGTTGAGTAAATTTACCACCTTTAGTCATGGCTTTAAGAGCAACAGCAGCTGCTAAGTCTGCATTAGTAGCTGCACTGCCGGCAGCATTATTGCCATTAGTAGCAGTAGCTAGTACTCCGGCTTCAGAATTAGCAGCAGGTGCAGCAGGTGCAGTAGCCTTGGCATTCTTAATCTTATCAACCATAGCCCATGGGTCGGCTTTTGATACTTCGCCTGCTAGCTTTGCAGCATCACCTGCACCAGCTTGAGCGTTATGAATTAGAGCTTTAGGTCCATCTCCATTAGCCACCGGTTCACCAAAATTGCCAGGCTTGATTTCTATGCCAGATTTATCTGCTAGATCAATAATTGTCTTTACACTTTCAATTATAGCCTTTACACTAGCTTCATCAGCACCTGCAGCATTATTATCAGTAGTTGCATCACCAATATCAGTATTACCAGCCTCTTTAGCAGTATCAGCAAGTGTAGTTAGAACAGCAATTAGTTGTTCAAAGACATCATTTGCACCTTTAATTGCATTCTTAATAGCTTCAATTGTGCTGCTATTAGCATTTTTTGTTTCAGATATTTTATTTGATAGCTCTTTCAACTTATTCTTAGTAGTTGTAAGCCCATCTCCTATAGTCTTAAAGTGTTCACCAACTTTACTTCTCTTATCACCCGATTTAACTACTGTAAGTCCAAAAGTATCCCCAATAGCATTACCAAAGATGCCAAAAATCTCATAAAACCCATGACCTATCTTAACTAATGAATCAAAGAAAGTATTCTTACTCTCAGCAGCCAATTTCTCAGCCTGAAGTTGACCACTTCCACAGCTAAGAAGTAAAAATAAAGTCATCAATAACGCACAAAAAGTAATTCTTTTCATTATCACGTGCCTCCTTATTACCTCAGGAGTACAATGGTTAACAACCTTTGAATAAAATAAAAACAAAAACTAAAAGCATAGATACTTTAATATTACAGAGACTGTGTGTGACTCAACAATTAATAAAATTGATTGATTGTTGTAATAAAAAATAACTGATATATAATCAAAGAAAGGGTTTACTTAACTTAAATTTACTTACTTAACAATGAATAGACTATGGACATTAATGTTAAAAATATTCCTATATTAAGTGTAATAAGGGTTCCAAACATCCAATTATGTAATCTTGATGTACTCTTAAATTCAGATGTGGCTTTATCAAGTTTATTATCAAGCTCCACCCTATTAATTTCCATATCTTTTCTAACAAGAAAAATTTCATTGCTAACAGATGAAATATCAGATTTTAATTCATTCCTAACTGTATCAATCTTATTATCAAGTTCATTGAATTTAGCATCAATCTTAGTATCGAGTTCATTAAATTTGGTATCTATTTTGTTATCCAGTTCAGTTTTGACAGATTTAATCTCAGCTTGTAAACTTGACTCTACAGATTTAATTTCAGCTTGTAAGAGTGCTTCAACTTTTTCAAGCTTTATATCAAAGTTTTCTTTTAAGAATTCAATATCTTTGTAAGTCAGTTCATTACGATAGTATCTGTAGGACAGATCAACAGCGATGTCTCTCTTAATACCGGCTTTAGTAAGTTCATTGATGACCATTTGTTGAGTAATAACAGGTTGAGCAAGTCCCATAAAAATCTCCTTATGTAATTATTATATAATATTTTAACGGTTATAGGAACTTTATTTTAGTAAAATATGATTTAAAAGGGTTCCTAAATCTAACATAAAGTATTTAGTCTATTTTTTTTAGTTTATTAAAAAGCTCTCAAATGCAGTCTTACCATCAATCTGTTGTTAAAGGATTGCTATCAATACTATTTAGACCTGAGTATTATTACAAATAGTAAAAAAGGAAAACAATTCTTATGAAAAGAATAGTTTTCCTAAAATAACTTTATTTAGTTATGTATATTGTTATTAATAATTCTTTATTGTTACTGTCCACCAGTTGCTGCATCTGTAGGTGTAGTAGAATCTGCAGACTTATCTTCTTGTGTAACTGTAGCAAGAGCTGCACTTATTGTCTTTAAACCACTATCAACAGTATTTCTTATTGCTATTATTAGAGTACTTAAAGTCTTACCAACAGCACTAGCAACAGCACCATTTATTGCATGAGCAGATTTATCTTCACCTGTCTTAGCAGCAAGTTTACCATCTTTAGCCATTGCTCTCAGTGCTATTCCTGCTGCTATTACTGCATCCTTTCTTGCTGAAGCCCCAAGATCCTTATTGTCTTCTTTCTTAGCAGCAGCAATTTCAGCAGCATTCTTTGATTGCTCAATAGTAGGCTCACCCTTAGCCTCTTCAGACTTAGCAATAGCTTTTAGAATGTCAGCACCAGTTATAGCTCCAATTGAAGCACTTGCTGCTGCAGCTTGTGCTTCTGTTCCATCAGCGGCATTAGTACCAAACAACTTACCAATTGATTTTTGCTCAGTTTCTGCTGTCTTAGTAGCATCTGGATTTCCTTCATTATCTTTTAAAACCACGTCAACAATGGTTTTAATTCCTTTAACTAGGGCATTTACGCTTGCAACTTCTGCAGGTGCAGCATCTTCTCCTTTAACAGCATTTCCAATAACAGCATCACTAGTAGTCCCTTTTGATGCTTCCTTTGCTCCTGCAGCAATTTTATCTAATGTGTTAGTGATAAACTGATCAACAGCTGTCTTTATCTTTACATAATTTCCATTTTTTGCAACTTCATCTTGTAATTTCTTTTTAAGAGATGTCATAGTCTCTGCAATTTTAGTGAAATAAGCTCCAATATCTTCCTTTTTAGTGTCAGCCTTAATACCAAAAGCGCCAGCAACCATGTCAGAAAGAGAAGTAAAAACATCTAAGAACCCTTTACCTAAATTAGCAATAGAGTTTAAGAATGTGGTTTTAGGATCCTCAGACTTAGTACTGCCACTACCACAACTCATAAGTAAAAATAAAGTCATCAATAACGCACTTAAAGTAATTCTTTTCATTATCACGTGCCTCCTTATTAACCAGGGAAGCTAGATAAAAACAAAAGGAAAACAATCCTCATAAAGAGAGAAATAGTTTTCCTAAAATGACTTTATTTAATTATATATATTGTTATTAATTCTGATTATTGGTTTTTAGCTTCAGAGGTTGTATTATCAGTGGTTACAGGAGTATCAGTAGTATTAATATTCATAGCATCTTTAACGGTTTTAAGTCCCACATCAATAGTGTTTCTTATTGCAATAGTTAAAGTACCCAATGCCTTAGTAACAGCACTTACTGATACTCCTTTCACTGCAGTAACAGCATCATCAGCAGCAGCACTAGGACCAGCAAATTTACCATCCTTAGCCATAACCCTTAAAGCTATACCTCCTGCAATAGTTGCATCTTTAGGGGCAGCACCAGCATTCTGAGAAGTAGCTAATTTAGCAGCATCACCATTATCTTTAACCATGGCTTTCAAGATGTCAGCGCCAGTTACAGCACCAACAGCTTTAGCAGCATCAGCTGCAACTTTTTTTGAATTGTTAGCATCACCAGCCGCACCAGCACCAGCTGTAAATAATTTACCTGCTTCACCATCACCACCAGCAGCAGTTCTTGCAGTATTGCCATCTTCAGCTTTTTTATCATTCCCAGCTTCAGCATTTCCTTCTTTAAGAACCACATCTACAATTAACTTAATTCCCTTTACTAAACTATCAACTCCAGTCCCAGCAGCTCCATCAGCATTAGTAGCAGCAACATTAGCAATTGGATTGCTATCAGAACCAATAGCCTCACTAGCGGTTTTAGCACCATCAATTATCTTATCAAGAGTATTAGCAATTAGAGCTTTTACAGCGGTATCAACTGCAGAAGCATTAGGATTATTATCAGATTTCATATCAGCAACAATTTTATTAAGCTTATCCTTAGTACCTTATACAGTATCCTGAACGGTCTTAAAGTAGTTCCCAACATCAGACTTCTTAGTAGTAGTATTAAACCCTAAAACCCCTCCAACCATATCAGAAAGTGAAGTAAAAACATTTAAGAAGTCATTACTTAAACTAATAATAGATTTTAAGAATCTACTCTGAGGATCCTCAGACTTAGTACTGCCACTTCCACAGCTAAGAAGTAAAAATAAGCAATATAAGATTTAATTAAGTGATAAAATAAGGTAAAATCAAGGCATAAATATAAGTCTAAAAGATAAAAGAAATCATAAGAAATTTAAAGAAGTCTAATAAAGAAGTAAAGCAAGTAAATATAGAATAAAGAAACAAAATAAGCTAAGAGAAGCAAACTCCTAGCTTATTATTTATAGACTTTATTTTATCAGATAATTACGATTGATTAAAAAGTAATCTTATAATAACAATTTATCTCTTAATTAAGGTTTAGCAGGAGTTGTAAGAGCATTAATAGCAGCTGTTACTGCATCATTAGCAGCTGTTAACAAAGCATCAACTGCTGTGTTCAAGGCAATAAGTTCTGCAACACCTTTATCTCCATTAGATGTACCTATTCTATCTATAGCTGCTTTTGCATCATTATCAGCAACGCCTTTTTTACCAAGAGTAGCTGTGGCCCCTCTCAATTTGCCTAAAAACTCTCTACTTTTAGTCTTAGCCTCAGTAACCTTTTTCTTACATGCATCTGGGATTTTAGCTGATGGTCCTTCCAATAATTTCAATTTAGTTTCTACAGTCAATATTACTTGAAATGCTCCTGCAACTAAAGATTCATTCACAGCAGCCTCAATATCAAGTTCATCACCATCTTTAATTTTCTTACCAATAGCCTTAGCAAGGTCATCAATAGACTTAACTAAAGTATGAATTTCTGTAACACTCTTAGCAAAAGCAACAGCCTCTGTTATGTTTTTAGTTATTGTAGCTAAGTCAAGGATTGTTCCATCAGACTTAGCCGCTTGTCCATCTTTAGGAGAAGTCCCTGAATTATTACAAGACATAAGTAAAAATAAAGTCATTAATAACGCACTTAAAGTAATTCTTTTCATTATCACGTGCCTCATTTTTTACTCAACTCAGGAAGGCAAGAGAGGGGCAAGATATAAACAAAAGGAAAACAATTCTCATAAAGAGAGAAAAGTTTTCCTCAAATGACTTTATTTAGTTATGTTTATTGATAATTATTTATTATTGTTGTCCACTAGTTGTTGATTCTGCGGGTGTAGTAGAATCTAGAGATTTATCTTCTTGTGTAACGGATGCTAGTGCTTCACTAATTGTCTTTAATCCACTATCAACAGTATTTCTAATAGCAATAATAAGAGTACTTAAAGTCTTACCAACAGCATTAGCAGCAACACCATTAACCGCATTAGCAGACTTCTCTTCATCCTTAGCAGCAAATTTACCATCTTTAGCCATAGCTCTTAAAGCAATCCCCGCTGCAATAATCGCGTCTTTCTTTGCTGAAGCCTCTTTAATTTCTTTCTTGTTAGCAACAGCGGGAGCAATCGCAATCTCTGCTGCATCTGTAGCTTTTTCAATTCCATCAGTATTATTAGCTTTAGGATCTTCTTTGGATTTAACAATAGCTTGTAATATGTCAGCACCAGTCACTGAACCAATACTTGCTGATGCCTTTGCAATATTTTCTTCTTTGGCATCAGCCTTACCTGCATCATTAATAAAAAGATTACCAATATCCTTTTTATCATCTTCTGCAGTTTTAGTAGCCTCTGCACTCCCTTCATTATTTTTTAATACCACTTCAACAATAGTCTTAATCCCTTTAACTAGTGAAACAACTGAATCCTTGCTAGCAGGAGTAGCTCCATGTCCAGCTGAGGTAGCATTTCCTATAGCATCACCAGTAGCTCCTTTAGCAGCTTCCTTAGCTCCTGCAGCAATTTTGTCTAATGTGTTAGTGATAAACGTATCAACAACTGTCTTAATTTTTGAGTAATTACCATTATTAGCAACTTCCTCTTGTAATTTCTTTTTAACTGTGTTCATAGTAGTTTCAATAGAAGTGAAATACTTACCAATATCAGATTTTTTAGTATCTGCTTTAATACCAAAAGCCCCAGAAACCATATCAGAAAGAGAAGTAAAAACATCTAAGAACCCTTTACCTAAATTAGCAATAGAAGATAAGAATGTGGTTTTAGGATCTTCCACCTTAGCACTACCACTACCACAACTAAGAAGTAAAAATAAAGTCATCAATAACGCACAAAAAGTAATTCTTTTCATTATCACGTGCCTCCTTATTACTCAGGGGGTTTAACATCGCAGAGGCTGTGTGTGATTCAACGATTAATAAAATTGATTGATTGTTGTAATAAAAAATAACTGATATATAATCAAAGAAAGGGTTTGATATATAATCAAAGAAAGGGTTTACTTAACTTAAACTTACTTATTCAATAATGAATAGACTATGGATATTAATGCTAAGAAAATTCCTATATTAAGGGTAATAAGGGTTCCAAACATCCAACCATGAAGTCTTGATGAACTCTTAAATTCTGATGTAGCTTTATCAAGTTTATTATCAAGCTCCACCCTATTAATTTCCATATCTCTTCTAACAAGAAAAACCTCATTTCTAACATTATCAATCTTATTATCGAGTTCATTAAATTTAGTATCAATCTTAGTATTAAGATTATTCTCAACAGTATCGATTTTGGTATCCAGCTCTCTAATATCAGATCTTAAGTTTGTCTCAACCCTTTGAATCTCAGCTTGTAAGCTTGACTCTACAGATTTAATTTCAGCTTGTAATAGTGTTTCAACTTTTTCAAGCTTAAGGTAAAAGTAGTCTCTAAATACTCAATATCTTTATAAGTCAGTTCATTACGATAATATCTTTTAGAGAGATCATTTGCAACAAAATCTTGCATACCCATTTTTACAAATTCTTGATATATAATCTCCTCTGTAATATGCCCATTAAAAATTTGTGTATTAACAACAGAATGTAGTGATGAATCTTGCATAAAATCTCCTTATATAATCATTATATAATATCTTAAGTATTATAGAAACTTTATAGTTAGTAAAATGTGCTTTAAGAGGGTCCCTAACTCTAATATAAAGCGTCCAGTCTATTTTCTTTAGTTTATCAAAAAGCTCAAATGCAGTCTTACCATCAATCTGTTGTTAAAGGATTGCTATCAATATTATTTAGACCTGAATTATTACAAGATATATCTAAAAGGAAAACAATTCTCATGAAGAGAAGAGTTTTCCTCAAATGACTTTATTTAGTTATGTATATTGTTATTAAATACTCTTTAGTACTGACTATTAGTTCTTCTTAGTTTCAGAGGTCTGATTATCAGTAGTTACAGTAGTATCAGTAGTATTAAATTTAATAGCATCTTTAACTGTTTTAAGACCCAAATCAATAGTATTTCTTATTGCTATTGTTAATGCATTTAATGCTTTAGTTACTGCACTTATAGCGATTCCTTTAACTGCAGTTGAAATATCATTAGCAGCATTACCGTTAGCAAATTTACCACCCTTAGCCATAGCTCTTAAAGCTATAGCCCCTGCAATAACCGCATCTTTAGGTCTGCCAGTAGCGTTAACAGCTGCAACATTATTCTTAGCTAATTTAGCAGTATCACCATCATCTTTAACCATAGCTTTTAAAATGTCAGCCCCAGTCACAGCCCCAACAGCTTTAGCAGCATCAGCAGCTGATTTCTTTGCATTATCAGCATTACCAGCACCAACAAATAATTTAGTTGCTTCACCATCAGCAGCATTTCCATTAGTCCTAGCGGTATTACCATCTTCAGCTTTTTTATCAGTACCAGCCTCAGCATTTCCTTTGTCTTTAAGTACCACGTCTACAATTGATTTGACGCCCCTAATTAAATTTTCAACACTATCAGACTTCGCACCAGCACCATGAGAAGTATTATCACCAGCACCCTTATCAGAAATATTACCAAGTAACTCATCACCTGTAGTACCAATAGCCTCACTAGCGGTTTTAGCACCATCAATTATTTTATCAAGAGTATTAGTAATTAGAGCTTTTACAGCGGTATCAGTAGCCTCTGCATTAGGATTATTTTCAGATTTCATGTCAGCAACAATTTTATTAAGCTTATCCTTAGTGCCTTGTAAAGTATCCTGAACAGTTTTAAAGTAAACTCCAACATCAGACTTTTTAGTATTAGTATTAAACCCTAAAACCCCTCCAAGCATATCAGCAAAGGAAGTAAAAACATTTAAGAAGTCATTACTTAAACTAATAATAGATTTTAAGAATCTACTCTGAGGATCCTCAGTCTTAGTACTGCCACTACCACAACTCAGAAGTAAAAATAAGAAATATAAGTTATTATTAAGTTCTAAAATAATGTAAAATCAAGCCATAAATATAAGTCTAAAAGATAAAAGGAATCTTAAGGAAGTATAATAAAGTAGTAAAGCAAGTAAAAAAAGAATAAAGAAACAAAATAAGCTAAGAGAAGCATACTCTTAGCTTATTATTTATAGACTTTATTTTTGCAGATAATAACGATTGATTAAAAAGTAATCTTATAATAATAAATTAACTTGTTTATCCTTAGTTAGATTGAGCAGTAGATGCTAACTTAGCAGGAGTTGTAAGCTCCTTCATTGCAGCTGTTACTGCACCATTAGCGGCCTTTAATAATTCATCAATTGCTGTATTAAGCTCACCAAGTTCTTTTGCTCCATTCTCCCCACTAGGCTTCTCATTTCTGTCTATAGCTTTTTGTGCATTATCATCAGTAGTTGCTCCACTATCAACCGCCAACTCAACAGTTTTATTCTTCAACTTATTTATAAATGCCTCAACTGAAGTTGTAACTCCTCTAACTTTTTGAGTTAAAATTTGTTGATCTTTAATAAATTCTGGAATTTGCAAAGCTTTTGATTTTTTTACTATATCCAATGTGATACTAAAAACCCCTGCTATCAATGCAGTATTTTTACCACTATCAGTACCAAGTATATCTTGATTTTGAATTTTCTTACCAATAGCCTTAGCAAGGTCATCAATAGACTTAACTAAAGTATGAATTTCTGTAACACTCTTAGCAAAAGCAACAGCCTCGGTAATGTTATTAGTTATTTTAGCTAAATCAATAAGAGTACCATCAGATTTAGCTGCTTGTCCATCTTTAGGAGAAGAAGCTGAATTATTACAAGACATAAGTAAAAATAAAGTCATTAATAACGCACTTAAAGTAATTCTTTTCATTATCACGTGCCTCCTTATTAAATCAAGGGGACAAATATAAATAAAAGGAAAACAGCTCTCATGAAGAGAAAAGTTTTCCTCAAATGACTTTATTTAGTTATGTTTTATTAATATCTTTATTATTGTCCACCAGTTGCTGCTTCTGCAGGTGTAGTAGAATCTACAGAGTTATCTTCTTGTGTAACTGTAGCAAGAGCGTCATTAATTGTCTTTAAACCACTATCAACAGTATTTCTAATAGCAATAATAAGAGTACTTAAAGTCTTACCAACAGCATTGGCAGCAATACCATTGACTGCATTGGCATCTTTAGCATTGTTATTAGCAGCAAACTTACCATCCTTAGCCATAGCTCTTAAAGCAATACCAGCAGCAATAACTGCATCTTTCTTGGCTTCTGCCTCTTTAATTTCTTTCTTGTCGTTAACAGCCGGAGCAATAGAAATCTCAGCAGCATCTGTAGCTTTTTCAATTCCATTAGCATTATCAACTTTAGGATCTTCTTTGGATTTAGCAATAGCTTGTAATATATCAGCACCAGTCACTGAACCAACACTTGCTGATGCCTTTGCAATATTTTCTTCTTTGGCATCAGCTTTACTATTATCATCAGCAAATAACTTACCAATGTCCTTTTTATACTCTCCTGTTTTAGTAGCACCTGCATTTCCCTCATCCTTTTTTAGCACCACTTCAACCATTGTCTTAAACCCTTTAACAAGAGAAACAACTGAATCCTTGCTAGCAGGAGTAGCCCCATGTCCAGCCGAAGTAGCATTCCCAATAGCAACATCACCAGTAGCCCCTTTAGCCGCTTCTTTAGCCCCTTCTGCGATCTTGTCTAATGTGTCAGTAATAAACTTATCAACTACTCCCTTTATCTTTGGATAGTTACCATTCTCTGCCACCACAGTATTTAATTTCTTTTTAACAGATGTCATAGTGTCAGCAATATCAGTGAAATACTTACCAATATCAGATTTCTTAGTCTCAGCCTTAATACCAAAAGCACCAGTAACCATATCAGAAAGGGAAGTAAAAACATCTAAGAACCCTTTACCTAAATTAGCAATAGAGTTTAAGAATGTGGTTTTAGGATCTTCCGTCTTAGTACTACCACTTCCACAGCTCATAAGTAAAAATAAAGTCATTAATAATGCACTTAAAGTAATTCTTTTCATTATCACGTGCCTCCTTATTAATTCAACTCAGGGGGGCAAGATGGTTAACAACCTTTGAATAAAATAAAAAAAGCTAAAAGCATAGATACTTTAACATTTCAGATACTGTGTGTGATATAACAATTAATTATTGTTAATTGTTATTAACAATAATTAAATAATTTTGATAAAAAATAACTGACAGAAATTCAATGAAACAAGGGGGGAGATAATCAAATAAATTTACTTTACTAACAATGACATTAATGCTAAAAATATTCCTATATTAAGGGTAATAAGGGTACCAAACATCCAACCATGAAGTCTTAATGTACTCTTAAGTTCAGATGCAGTTTTATCAAGTTTATTATCAAGCTCCATTTTGTTAACATCAATCTTATTATCCAAGTCTTTAATATCGGATTTTAACTCACTTTTAACATTATCAATCTTAGTGTTAAGATTATTCTCAACAGTGTCTATCTTATTATCAAGTTCATTGAATTTAGTATCAATCTTAATGTTAAGATTATTCTCAACGTTGTCAATCTTGGTGTTAAGATTATTCTCAACAGAATCGATTTTGGTATCCAAGTCTTTAATGTCTGATTTTAACTCATTTCTAACGTTGACAATTTTATTATCAAGGTCTCTAATATCGGCTTGTAAGGTTGCTTCTACCTTTTCAAGTTTAAGGTTAAAAGTAGTCTCTAAATACTCAATATCTTTATAAGTCAGTTCATTTTTATAATATCTGTAAGATAAATCAATAGCAATATCTCTATTAATACCAGCTCTAGTAAGTTCAGCTATAACCATTTGTTGAGTAATAACTGGTTGAGCAAGTTCCATAAGAATCTCCTTATATAAGTATTATATAATATTTTAACTGTTATAGGAACTTTATGTTAGTAAAATGTGCCTTAAGAAGGTCCCTCAATCTAACATAAATGTTTAATCTATTTTATTTAGCTTATCAAAAAGCTCAAATATTACAAGATAAAAACAAAAGGAAAACGGTTCTCATGAAGAGAGAAAAGTTTTCCTCAAATGACTTTATTTAGTTATGTTTATTGTTATTAAATTCTAACTAGTTCTTCTTAACTTCAGAGATTGTATTATCAGTAGTTACAGGAGTATCATTAGGATTAAATTTCATAGCATCTTTAACAGATTTAAGTCCTACGTCAATAGTATCTCTTATAGCAATAGTTAATTCATTTAATGCTTTAGTAACAGCACTTACTGCTGCATTCTCCACTGCTTTCTTTGCATCAACACTAGCAGCATCACTAGGACCAGCAAATTTACCACCTTTAGCCATAGACCTTAAAACTACAGCACCTGCTATAGTTGCATCTTTAGGGATAGCACCAGCATTCCCAGTTGTTTCTTTAGCTAGCTTAGCAGCATCACCACTTTCTTTAACCATAGCTTGAAGAATATCAGCCCCAGTTACTGCTCCAACAGCTTTTGCTGCATCAGCAGCTGATTTTTTTGCATTCTCAGCAGTGCCAACATTAGCAGTAGCAAATAATTTACCTGCTTCACCATCCCCAGCAGCAGCGGTTCTTGCAGTAGAACCATCACTAGCCTTTTTATCATCCCCCGCCTCAGGATTTCCTTCTTTAAGTACTACACCTACAATCTTTCCAATTCCTTCACTAAGAGACTTAACTGAAGCTTCTTCACCAGCAGCACCTGCATTTTGGTCAGCAACATTAGCTATTGGATTACTATCAGAACCAATAGCTTCACTAGCAGTCTTAGCCCCTTGGATTATTTTATCAAGAGTATTAGTAATTAAAGCTTTTACAGCGGTATCAGTAGCCTCTGAATTAGGATTATTATCAGATTTCATATCAGCAACAATTTTCTCAAGGGATGTCTTAGTAGATGAAACAGTGTCATGAATCTTCTTAAAGTAGTTCCCAACATCAGACTTTTTAGTATTAGTATTAAACCCTAAAAACCCTCCAACCATATCAGAAAGGGAAGTAAAAACATTTAAGAAGTCATTACCTAAACTAATAACTGACTTTAAGAATCTACTCTGAGGATCCTCAGCCTTAGTACTCCCACTGCCACAACTAAGAAGTAAAAATAAAGTCATTAATAACGCACAAAAAGTAATTCTTTTCATTATCACGTGCCTCCTTTTTACTTCAACAAGGGACAAAACATAAATAAAAGGAAAACGGTTCTCATGAAGAGAGAAGAGTTTTCCTCAAATGACTTTATTTAGTTATGTTTTATTAATAATTCTTTATTGTTACTGTCCACTAGTTACTGTTTCTGCGGGTGTAGTAGCTTCTACAGATTTATCTTCTTGTGTAACTGTAGCAAGAGCATCACTAATTGTCTTTAAACCACTATCAACAGTATTTCTAATAGCAATAATAAGAGTACTTAAAGTCTTACCAACAGCACTAGCTGCTGCACCATTAACTGCATGTTCAGATTTATCGTCATTATTAGCCGCAAATTTACCACCTTTAGCCATAGCACGCAGTGCTATTCCTCCTGTTATAACCGCATCTTTATCTTTTAAAGTATCGCCAAAATCCTTACTCTCTTTTTTAGCAGCAGCAATCTCAGCAGCATTCTTTGCTTGATCAATCCCAATCTCATTATCAGCAGCCTTATCAGATCTAGAAATAGCTTGTAAAATATCAGCACCAGTCACTGCTCCTATTGATGCACTTGCCGCTGCTGCTACTGCTTCTGTTCCATCAGAAGCAGTGGTACTAAGCAATTTACCAATTGTTTTGTGCTCATTGTGCTTTGTTTTAGTAGCATTAATATCTCCATTATCTTTTAACACCAAATCAGCTATTTCTTTAATCCCTTTAACTATAGAATTAACACTATTAAAATCTGCCGGCTCTGCAGCCTGATTTTTAACAGCATTACCAATAGCATCGCTACCAATAGCTCCTGTTGCTGCTGTTTTAGCCCCTGCCGCAATTTTATCTAATGTGTTAGTGATAAACTGATCAACAGCTGTCTTTATCTTTACATAATTTCCATTTTTTGCAACTTCATCTTGTAATTTCTTTTTAACAGATGTCATAGTCTCTGCAATTTTAGTGAAATAAGCTCCAATATCTTCCTTTTTAGTGTCAGCCTTAATACCAAAAGCGCCAGCAACCATGTCAGAAAGAGAAGTAAAAACATCTAAGAAACCCTTACCTAAATTAGCAATAGAAGTTAAGAATAAGGTTTTAGGATCTTCAGTCTTAGCACTCCCACTGCCACAGCCAAGAAGTAAAAATAAAGTCATTAATAACGCACAAAAAGTAATTCTTTTCATTATCACGTGCCTCCTTTTTTACTCAGGGGAAAAGATATAAATAAAAGGAAAACAAATCTCATGAAGAGAAGAGTTTTCCTCAAATGACTTTATTTAGTTATGTTTATTAATAATTATTTATTGTTGTCCACTAGCTGTTGCATCTGTAGGTGTAGTAAAATCTGCAGATTTATCTTCTTGTTTAACGGCAGCTAGTGCTTCACTTATTGTCTTTAAACCACTATCAACAGTATTCCTTATTGCTATTATTAAAGTACTTAATGTTTTGTTTACAGCATTAGCAGCAACCCCTTTAGCTGCCTCAGCCTCAGTTTTATTTGCAGCATTATCCTTAACAATAAATTTACCATTCTTAGCCATTGCTCGAAGTGCAATACCAGCAGCAATCACTGCATCCTTCTTTGCTGCATCTCCAAGTTTTTCCTAATTCTCAGTATTAGTACCCTTAGCTAAAGCCAGAGCAGCTGCATCCTTAGCCTCACTAACTTTACCATCTTTCTTAGCATCAGCATTAGAAGCAGCAATAGCTTTTAGGATATCAGCCCCAGTTACAGCACCAATAGAAGCACTAGCAGCAGCTACATGTTTATCTTCAGCACCTTTATCATTACCGGAATTCTGAGCTCCAAATAGTTTACCAATATTCTTTTTATCATCATCAACTGGGGTAGTTTTATCTGCTTGTCCATCACCTTCTTTTATTATCAAATCAACAATTTCTTTAATTCCCTTAACAAGAGCATTGACACTTGTAGCGTCAACGCTAGTACCAGCATCAGATTTCACAACTTCACCAACAGCCTTAGCAACATCAGCAGCTTCCTTTGCACCAGCAGCAATTTTGTCTAATGTATTAGTGATAAATGTATCAACAACAGATTTAATTTTTGAGTAATTACCATTCTTAGCAACTTCCGTTTGTAATTTCTTTTTAACTGTGTTCATAGTTGTCTCAATAGAAGTGAAATACTTACCAATATCAGATTTTTTAGTATCAGCCTTAATACCAAAAGCACCAGCAACCATATCAGAAAGGGAAGTAAAAACATCTAAGAAACCTTTACCTAAATTAGCAATAGAAGTTAAGAATGTGGTCTTAGGATCTTCCACCTTAGCACTACCACTACCACAACTAAGAAGTAAAAATAAAGTCATTAATAACGCACAAAAAGTAATTCTTTTCATTATCACGTGCCTCCTTATTTATTCAGAGGACCAGACATAAATAAAAAGGAAACAATTCTTATAAAAAGAAAAGTTTCCCTCAAATGACTTTATTTAATTATGTATATTGTTATTAATTCTAATTATTGACCTTTAGTTTCAGAAACTTGCCTATCAGTAGTTACAGGAGTATCAGTAGAATTAAATTTCATAGTATCTTTAACAATCTTAAGTTCTGTATCAATAGTATTTCTTATAGCAATAGTTAAGGTATCTAAAGCCTTAGTTACTGCACTGATAGCTGCACCTTTAATTTCAGCAGTAACATCAGTATCACTACTATTAGCAAATTTACCATCCTTAGCCATAGCTCTCAGTGCTATACCTCCTGCTATAATTGCATCTTTCTTAGCATTAGCAGCATTACCATTGGCAGCACTATTTTTGGCTAATTTAGCCGCATCACCATTATCTTTAACCATTGCTTTCAAGATGTCAGCACCAGTTACAGCACCAACAGCTTTAGCAGCATCAGCAGCTGATTTCTTTGCAGAAGCATTAGCACCGGCATTGTTACTAGCAAACAGCATGCCCGCAGCATTGTTATCTCTTGCAGTAGAACCATCTTCAGCCTTTTTATTATCCCCCGCATCAGCATTTCCTTTGTCTCCGAGTACCAATTCTACAATTAACTTAATGCCCTTTACTAAACCATCAACCTCCCCAGCAATACCACCAGAACCCTGAGCAGCAACATTAGCAATTGGGTTATTATCAGAACCAATAGCCTCACTAGCAGTCTTAGCCCCCTGGATTATCTTATCAAGAGTGGTAGTAACTAAATTAGTTACAGCGGTCTCAACTGCAGAAGCATTAGGATTATTATCAGATTTCATGTCAGCAACAATTTTATTAAGCTTATCCTTAGTACCTTGTACAGTATCCTGAACAGTTTTAAAGTAAACTCCAACATCAAACTTTTTAGTATTAGTATCAAAACCTAAAACCCCTCCAACCATATCACTAAGGGAAGTGAAAACATTTAATAAGTCATTACTTAAACTAATAAGAGATTTTAAGAATCTACTCTGAGGATCCTCAGTCTTAGCACTACCACTCCCACAGCTAAGAAATAAAAATAAAGTCATCAGTATAATATAGATAAAAGGAAAACAAATCTCATGAAGAGAAAAGTTTTCCTCAAATGACTTTATTTAGATTATTTAAATAGATAATTTATTTAGTAGAAGCAGGTTGAGTAGTACTAGATTCAGTTGCTTCAGTAGTAGTTTCAGAATATTGTATTCCCTTAACAGCTTCTCTTATCTTATCTAGATTGCTTTCTACTGTTTTCCTAATTATAAAATCAAGTACTCCTAATACCTTATTTACAGCAGTTACAGCAGCAGCTTTAACTGTTTCAGCATCATGCATTATCAGCTCTAAATTTACCACCCTTAGTCATTGCTTTGAGAACAACAGCAGCTACTAGGTCGGCATTAGTTTTAGCACCATAGTTATTATCATTAGCATTAGCATTAGCAGCAGCTAGTGTTCCAGCTTCATTATTATTGCTTTGAGCAAGGGTAGCAGGAACAGTAGCCTTAGCATTCTTAATCTTATCAATCATAGCCCATGGATCTGCTTTAGATACTTCAGCTGCTAGCTTATCACCAGCTCCAGCGCCTGCAGCTGAATTATTATGACCACTCAGTACAGCAGGGGCGGCGGTATTAGCAGCAGCTGTTACCTGCCCACCAGCATTTCCAGGTTTGATTGCTATGCCAGACTTCCCTGCTTCTGCAATAATTGTTTGAATTCCCCCAATAATGGCTTCAACTCCATCCTTTTCAGCACCAGCAGCAGCATTATTATCATTATGACCAATTGAGTTATCATCTTTAGTTGCATCAGCAAGTTTAATTAGAGCAGCAATTAGTCGTTCAAAGACATCATTTGCACTGTTAATTGCACCCTTAACAGCTTCAATTGTACCGCTATTAGCATTCTTTGCTTCAGAGATTTTATTTGATAGCTCATTTAACTTATCCTTAGTAGTTGTAAGTCCATCTCCTATAGTCTTAAAGTGTTCACCAACTTTACTTTTCTTATCACCCGATTTAACTGCTGTAAGTCCAAAAGTATCACCAATAGCATTACCAAAAATACCAAAAATCTCTTGAAATCCATGACCTATTTTGATAAGTGAATCAAAGAAAGAAATTTTAGATTCAGCAGCCAATTTAACTTCTTAAAGTTAATTACAACAATATAGAAGGAATCTTAGATATAAATCTAATATTCCTTCTAATATTATTTTTAAGCTAATCTAATTATCTATTTTATTGCTGAGCTGCTGGTTTTGGAGCTCTTGCTTCATCTATTTTTTCTTTCGCTGTTTTAAGCACATTCTTTACTGTCTTTTTAATTACATCCTCTACTGCTACTAATAACTTATTTACTGCACTTATTCCTGCTGCTTGTACTGCTTTTTCATCATTATTATTATGAGAAGCTAATTTACCACCTTTAACTAATGAGCGTAGGGCTATTCCTCCACTCACCGCACTTGCTAACGCTGCATCTTGTGCTAAGTGATCTGCAGTAGCTCCTCCTTTTGCAAATGCCACCGCACTTGTATTTGCAGTTGCATTAGCTCCTATTCCTGTATCTGCATCTCCTTCTTGTGATGCAACTATTGATGCTAATATTTCTTCTCCACTTACTGCTGATACTATTAATGCAGCTTTATCTCCCGCTGCTGCTTGTGCATTATTACCCGTTATTAAGACCTTAGCTCCATCTTTTGCATCAACTCCTATTGAATTTGAGGCTAATGTCACACTACTTGTGTTTAAAGCTTTAACTTGTTGTGTCTTAGCTGTTTCCACTATTCCTTGAAGAGCCTTAAGGGCTCTTTTTAATTCATCTGTAGCTGCTGCTACTCCGTTTTGTTGGGAAGCCACCTCACCTACTACCTTGTTAGTAGAATCACCTATATCTTTTAAAGAATCTAAATGGTCTTTTAATGTACTTAACACTTCCTTAGCTACATCAATTGCACTTCTGATTGACTTGTTTGATAAGCCATCTTTCTCAAGATCTGCTGTTGATTTAACTGCTACTTGTTCTAAGTCATTTGCTGCTGCTTCAAGCTTAGTACCTAAACTGTTAAAATAATCTCCTACCTGACTTTTAGTTGTATCTTTAGTTACTCTTAATCCTAATGTATCTGAGAGTAACTCCAAAAAAGAATAAAAGGCATTCTCAGCACTTTTACCTACATCAATTAGCACTGCACTTAAACTCCCCACCCCTTGTTGCTCTCCTCCTGCTGTTCCAGGATTACCTGAGTTTGCAGCCTGTTGTCCACTTCCACAGCTAAGAAGTAAAAATAAGCAATATAAGTTATTATTAAGTTCTAAAATAATGTAAAATCAAGGCATAAATATAGGTCTAAAAGATAAAAGTAATCATAAGAAATCTTAAGGAAGTATAATAAAGAAGTAAAGCAAATAAATATAGAATAAAGAAACAAAAAAAGCTAAGAGAAGAATACTCCTAGCTTATTATTTATAGACTTTATTTTATCAGATAATTACGATTGATTAAAAAGTAATCTTATAATAAATAATTAACTTGTTTATCCTTAGTTAGATTGAGCAGAAGATGCTGACTTAACAGAAGTTGTAAGTTCCTTAATTGCAGACTCTACTGCAGCTTCAGCAGCCGTTAACAAAGCATCAACTGCTGTATTCAATTTACCAAGTTCTTCAGCTCCCTTATCTCCATTAGGCTGACTAGTCCTATCTATAGCTTTTTTTGTGTCATCATCAGAAGCATCATTTTTACCAAGATCATCCTTCTTTTCTTTTAATTTGTCTAAGAATTTTTTACTTGCGGTTTTAGCAGAAGTAACCTTTGTCTTCAATTCAGCAAACACTCCATCTTGTTTCTCTAATTCTTCCAATTTAGTACTTACAGCCAATACTATACTATATGCTCCTGCAATTAAAGAACCATTATGATTAGCATCAGCAGCAAGTCCATTAGCATCAATCTTTTTCCCAATAGCTTTAGCAAGTTCGTCAATGGATTTAACTAAAGTATGAACTTCTTTAACATCTTTAGCAAAAGCAACAGCCTCTGTTATGTTTTTAGTTATTGTATCTAGGTCAAGGATTGTCCCATCAGCCTTAGCCGCTTGCCCATCTTTAGGAGAAGTCCCTGAATTATTACAAGACATGAGTAAAAATAAAGTCATTAATAACGCACAAAAAGTAATTCTTTTCATTATCACGTGCCTCCTTATTACCTCAGGGGACAAATATAAATAAAAGGAAAACAAATCTCATGAAGAGAAGAGTTTCCCTAAAATGACTTTATTTAGTTATGTTTATTGATAATTATTTATTGTTACTGTCCACTAGCTGTTGTTTCTGCAGGTGTAGTAGCTTCTGCGGATTTATCTTCTTGTGTAACTGTAGCAAGTGTTTCACTAATTGTCTTTAAACCACTATCAACAGTATTTCTTATTGCTATTATTAGAGTACTTAGGGTCTTACCAACAGCACTAGCAGCAACACCATTAACTGCATGAGCAGATTTATCTTCCCCAGTTTTAGCAGCAAATTTACCATTCTTAGCCATTGCTCTCAGTGCTATCCCCGCAGCAATAACAGCATCTTTCTGCCCATCTCCAAAATCTTTACCATTAGCATCAGCCTTAGCAGCAGCAATCTCTGCTGCATTACTTGCTTTATCAATATCTTTGTCAGCTTCGGTTGAAGCAGCTTTAGCAATAGCTTGTAATATGTCAGCCCCAGTTACAGACCCAGTTACAGCCCCAATTGAAGCACTAGCAGCAGCAGCTTGTACTTCTGTACCATCAGTATCTTTTTTCCCACTAAATAACTTACCAATTGATTTCTTCTCTGTATCTCCAGTCTTAGTAGCAACTGGGTTCCCTTCATTGTTTTCTAAAACTATGTCAACTATTATTTTAATACCCTTAACAAGTGCGTTTACACTTGCAACTTCTGCAGGTGCAGCATCCTGACCAGCAGTAGCACCACCAATCTTATCGTCACCAGTAGCCCCACTAGCAGCTGTTTTAGCCCCTTCAGCGATCTTGTCTAATGTTCCTGTGATAAAAGTATCAACGACTGATTTAATTTTTACGTAATTTCCATTCTTAGTAACTTCCTCTTGTAAATTCTTTTTAACTGTATTCATAGTAGTCTCAATAGAAATGAAATACTTACCAATGTCAGATTTCTTAGTGTCAGCCTTAATACCAAAAGCCCCAGCAACCATATCAGAAAGAGAAGTAAAAACATCTAAGAACCCTTTACCTAAATTAGCAATAGAAGTTAAGAATAAGGTTTTAGGATCCTCAGACTTAGTACTGCCACTGCCACAACTAAGCAGTAAAAATAAGCAATCTAAGTTCTTATTAAGTGATAAAACAAGATAAAATCAAAGCATAAATATAAGTCTAAAAGATAAAAGTAATTAAAGAAATCTAAAAAATATAATAATAAAGTAGTAAAGGAAGTAAATATAGAATAAAGAAACAAAATAAGCTAAGAGAAGTGTACTCCTAGCTTATTATTTATAGACTTTATTTTATCAGATAATTACGATTGATTAAAAAGTAATCTTATAATAATAAATTAACTTGTTTATGCCTTAGGTGTTAGAAGGTTTAGCAGAAGTTGTAAGCTCCTTAATTGCAGCTATTACTGCATCATTAGCGGTCTTTAATAATTCATCAACTGATTTGTTGAAATCACCAAGTGCCTTTGATCCTTTTTCATCATCCTTACTTACATCTATAGTTTTTTGTGCATGCTCATCTGTGACCTCTGCTTTAGCAAGATCAGCATCTGCTTTTAATTTATCCACGAATACTTTACATTTATTCTTAACATCAATAACTTTTCTCTTAAGATCATCGGAAAATCCAGCTTTGTTTTCTAATTTTTCCAATTGGGATTTCAAAGTTAACATCACTTGAAATGCTCCTGCCACTAACTCTCCATTCTTATTATTTTTACCATTATCCACATCAAGTTCTTCAGCATTTTGCTTAATTTTTTTCCCAATAGCTTTAGCGAGTTCATCAATGGATTTAACTAAAGTATGAACTCCCTTAACATCTTTAGCAAAAGCAACAGCCTCTGTTATTTTCGAACTTATTGTAGCTAAATCAATAAGAGTGCCATCAGATTTAGCCGCTTGTCCATCTTTAGGAGAAGTCCCTGAATTATTACAAGACATGAGTAAAAATAAAGTCATTAATAACGCACTTAAAGTAATTCTTTTCATTATCACGTGCCTCCTTATTACAGCAGGGGGGAAAGACATAAATAAAAGGAAAACAGTTTTTATTAAAAGAAGAGTTTTCCTCAAATGACTTTATTATTTTGAAAAATTATCAAATCTAACTTCCTCAACCCTTATCTTTCCATTTATATCTATTGCACCACTAACGGAAGAACTAACACCTCCTACAACCTGAACAAAGAAGAAGGTTAATGACCCAAAGTATCCTAAGTTTACTTACTTTAATGCTTCTACACTAAAATCTGAAAGTACACTTGATGATTTAATGTTTAATATCAATTTATTTAAAGAATATACTAATATAATTAAACCCATTGCCCAAATGGTGTACATTAAATATTCAAAATTACAAAATTGAAAGAATAAAAATTCTGTTTACTTACATAGATACCCAAAATTACCATCACTAGCTATATATCCAAATAATTTGAGTGGACTCTGACCATATTTCGGTTGCCTATAAACTAAAAATTTAGAAAAACCTCCAATTACTTCTGATCAGAATCTGTCCTCTTTAAATAACTATTTATAAGCTCAGTCCAATACTTTACAGTTTTAAGTTCTGGTTTAGTTTCAAAAAACTTGAGTATACTCGAATCATCATCATTCTTTAATTGTAGTAAAAACTTATCTATCATTTCTAAACTATCAAACGGTGCATCATCTAATACCGAATGCACTCTTTTAGATGCTTGTAGCAATTTCTTGTAATAATGATACTTAGCAGGTATACGTTTAGGAAGACTCTTAAGGCTAACTACAGATTTATGACTTACAGATTGCTGTTTTGTTATGCCTTTAGTTACTGTTTTAGTATTAATACCTTTACTTTCATTTAAAGATTTTACAAGTGGAACATCCACACTACTAGCTTGTTCTTTATTAGCTTTTTGAACATGCTCCAAGGAACTAGTATCAGTGTCAACTTCAATCTCAATTAAGATATGCTACAAGAGCATATCTTTTAAAATATGTTATGCATGAACCTAAAAGTTGAGGTAATATATTTTGATTCTTTACTCCCGTTGAAGTTAATTCTTCGCTGTAAATAGGTGTATCAAATGACTCGCTATATCCACTCTTGGGACTGTAAAATGTTGTTGTAATAACATTAACTAAATCACCATCAAAATTCTTTATGGTTGGATATTGCATAAAACCAATGTCCAAATTATTGCTCTTTATAACATTCTTTATCTCTCTTATTATCTCATTAAAATCTTGATACTTATATCCATATCCATTAAGATTCTTAGCAACACCACTTAAATGCATTTGTAGACTATGCAAAGACTTTAGAAAGTTTATCTTTGATTGATTCTCATTTGTTACTGAACTTTGATTATTTACTCTTATATCTGTTACTTTTCTTGTTTGTTTACTCTGTTTCTTAACTGTTTTACGCATTCTAGTTTTTGTATTTATAATATTTTTTGCCATATTTAATCTCCTTTATGAGTTACTAAAAACAAATATATATATCAAAAAAACTATTTTTTGACAAAAAAACAAACAAAATATCTTTGTAAATATTTTATAATTATTAACAAAGATTATAATTTAATGGTCATTGACATGTTGCCTGACTTAACTAAAAATAAACACAAAAAATTAGAGCTTAACTAAAAATTCTAAACAGAACTCTTAACTAAGCTCTAATGCCTTACTAAGCACACTCATAAAGGTGATTGCCAATAAACAATACCTAGTAGTAGGATACAACACTTTTGAAATAATATCAAGTATATATTAATAAATACTAACTATCTTAATATGCTACAAATATTTTAACCATTACTAATTTATAAAATATTTATTTATTAAAGAAGAAATAATTGGGAAAAAATTCCTATTCCTATGATCATTAAATATATGATTCTATTTCCAGTATTAAGTTTTTCTAATAGTACTGCATTATTATTTTGGATTTCCTTAAGTAAATTCCTCTCTATACTGTCTATTTTAATATCTAGATTAGATATATCCTTTTGTAAATTCTTCTCTACATTAATAATTTGCTGTTATAATGAATTCATTTTTTCTATTAAGACTTCCAAATTAGAATTATCATTATGAAGTAAAATAAAATTCACAGCTTCTTCAGTAAATCCCTTATTTAAAAACTCCTTCTTTAAATCTTCTGTTCTATATATCTTATATGCTAAATTACCCATAAAACTCCTCGTTATTCCCCTTTTAATTCTTTATACTTTTTCAAAAGCTTATCAAGCAAATCTCTTTGATGTTCAAAAAGCTCATCCATTAAGAAACTTGTAAACTTGGCATTTTGCTTATAAAAATCATAACTTTCTTGTTTTTTAAGCTGAAATCTTAATGGTTTTATTGGATTTTGTCTTGATTTTTTAATAATACTATTGTCTTCTAACTTCTTAATGGTATTCTCAATCCCATTACTAGCTACAAAATCATAATCGATAATACCGTGTTCTACGCCTGAAGCTATTTTTATATATTTATATGCTTGAGATTTTGCTATCTTAAAATCCGATAAAAAGCTATAAAAGTTTTTATACCCATCAAAAATATATAACTTTCTTTTGTTGATTAAACTTAATATTTTTGCTGTTTCTATTTTATTATAAATATCGTCTACAGTTAAAGACTTTAGTTTGTCTTTTAATCTTAAATATTCATCCTTACGATTATCTTTTGATAATTTTGTTTCCAAAACACTTTCTTTTATGTTAACTCTTCTCCCTATGATCATTTTATTTTTATCACTCATTTACACTCCTTTTGTCTATAACTGGATATTTATTTTTTTGTTATTTATTTAAAAGATTATTTAAAGATTTCTTATATTCTTGATAATAATCATTATTGAAACAGAATTCTTTTCTATAAAATACTGTTTTTTTTATATCATCTCTTTTAGGAATTATTCCTATTAAGTTTTTTTTATACCGAGTTTCTAACTCTGATATTATTTCTTTATCAATGCTTTGTCTTTCTAAAGCACCCGTTACCAAAAAATTGGGCAAAAGATCTTCCCTATAAACTTTTTTCGTAGCATCTACTATTAAATCTATACTTTCAACTGCCCATAAATCAGAATTAATAGGAACAACTAGGTAATCAGCAATAATCAAGGCATTATTTAAAAGATGTCCTAAGCTAGGATTTGTATCGATTATTATATAATCGTATTCGAATTTGACTGTTAAAAGTCTTTTTTCTAATAGATTATCTTGCAAAGGAATACTTTCGGAATTAAAAGAAGACAATTCTAATGAACTAGGAATTAAATCTATACAACTACTTACGTTAAAGATACAATTTTCTATATATTTTCTTTGTTTGAAAATTTCATATAGATTATATCTTTCAATATCTACATTTTGTTCCTGCAATTTAAATAAGAAATAACTTGTAATACTAGCTTGGGGATCACTATCAATCAGCAAAACTTTGTAACCTTCATGTGACAATATATTGCTAAAGAACAAGGCACTTGTACTCTTACCAACACCACCTTTAATCGATGAAATTGTTATTACTTCTGGTTTTTTTCTATCCATTTGGTTATAAGACCTCCTTCCGGTAATTTTTTACCATAAAATTCATATACTTGTCTTTCTAATTTTGCTAACATATCAATTAAAGTTCTGTAATATTGTTTATGAACTCTATCTTTCCTAAGCAAATAAATAAATCCCCTCAAATAACAAAATACGCTACCTTTTTTAAATCTAAATTCTAAATAGTACACTTTTGAAAATGATACCGCTTTAATCACCCCATTCTCTTCATATCTCCTAATAGTATTTTTTATTGGTTTCCTATATCCATAAGAAATTCCTAAAAATTTATCACCTTCCTTTACAGAAAATAATCGAAACCATTCTGCCTTTTCTTCATTAAACAATCCTTTAAACGAAATAAAAAATTTATGTTTTTGATTTTTATCAATACCAAATTTGTATAAATCCTTCATGATTTTAGTATGATATATTTTTCGACCCTCAATTTCTTCTATTTTTATAAAAAGAGATTTCTCTTCTTTTGGTATTAATTTTATCTTTTTCTTCTCTACATTTTTCAACATACAATCCATAACAAGTCCTTAAGTAAAAGATTGTTTAAGCTCTGCATGCTTCAAACAACTTTTTTGTTCTTTTACCAATTCTAAAAGCTCGTAATAGTAATGATTACTAAATACTTTACCATACTCTAATTTGTTCTGTTTGTTTAAATAATTCTTTAATATTGGTACTAAAACAGATATGTCTACTTTATGTCTTAATTGTTCAAGAAGTATGCTAAATACGTTATTCCTAATTTCTCTCTCACTTTCTTGTGTGTTTTTATTAGCATATTCAACTGTTTTTTTAAGTTTTCCTATTATTTTTTCTAGATCACTGTATTTATCTTTTTCTATGATAAAGTGTGGTTTGTTTTTATATTGTTCATACACGTTTTTTATTTGGATCTCTAATTGTTTATTGTCATATCCTTCATTCTCTAGATTAGCTTTTGTCTCCTCTAGTATTCTACTTAATTCTTTTTGTTTACTTTTAAGTTTACCATTATTTGGTTTAGTATTATTTATTTTTTTATACTCACTATTTTCAGCTATTTTAATGGCTTTTAATGATTGAATTTTAAAATCTTTTTTCGCTTCCAAATTCAAAATAGAGAGGAAAGCATTTGATTTAAAATTGCATTTCTTAGCGTATTTTTCTATTTGTAATCTTTCTATAGATTTTATGTTTTTGTCTTCTTCTTTATTATTATAAGTATTATTAAAACACTCCGCCTTTTTTACACTCCCCTTTTTATTACATCTTTTTTTAAAGTAGCCATTTACACGGTTTTTGTGTCTTTCTTCTTTTTTATCTCTAAAGTGTTTATTGATTATGTGATGACATTCTTTTTTAGAGTATTTAAGTTTGTAATAAACTTCAGTACCCATGCTAACCCCCAAATGTCTGTGATAATTCATTGTTACTTTAAATTCTTTTTCTAATTTATAAAGATATTTTTGAAGTGTTTTAAGAGTAGTTTCTTTGTATCCATTGCGTTTTAAGTTTCCATTAAAGTAGTAAAGTAGATTGCTTTGTGTGTATTTTTTATGTTTATTATTGATATATTCAATTGTTGATATTAGTACTATTAGTTTGTGTTGGTATTTGTTTTTATATGAACTAGGATTTTTTATAGTTTTTTGGATTCCCATGATTATCTCCCTTATGAGTTATTTATCATAATGATAACTCAATATTTAGCTATAAGTAAATCAGTAATTAGTAAAAATAAAAATTATTTTTAATTTAGCAAAAATGCTAATGTTTATAACATTTTTTGTAAATATTTTTTGCTATATATTTGTTTTTAGTAACTCATAAAGTAGGAGTTTAATATGATAGATGTAACAAAAATAAATGAACAAAGATCAGAGGTAGAGATGCAACAATTTGGTTTGTACAGGCAGATGGTGTTTGAAGGATTTGAATCTTTTGCATATCAAATTCAAGAAAATCTTAAAGGTAAACAAAAACAGTTAAGTAAAATAAGCAAGATAGGACGTAAGTTATCAAAAATTGGAAGAGATGAATGTTTTAAGTTTAATAGTAAGGTTGATTTTAGTATGCAAAGAGAAGCATTAAAGCATATGGGTGCAAGTGAAGTTGGAAGTATGTTTATTGGAGCTGATTCTTTAGAAAAATTAATGCGAGATAGGATACTTAAAGCTATAGGAATAGAGATTCCATTTGAAGATAATTTAAGCATGAGAAAGGGGAAGATACTAGAGTCTTTAGGATTTGATGAATTTGTTCGTATGCACGCAGGCAATATTGAAGTGTTACAAAAAACAAATATGCAAACGGTGTTGACAAATATAATTATTTTAAAGAATTTAAGGACCGTGGGACATTAGTTGGTTCAACAATTGATGGATGGTTTGTAAGTAGCGCGGGAGAAGCAGAGTTACTTGAGATCAAATTTAGTGATAATTTTTACTTAAAAAGTGCAGCTTGTAAATACAACAGAACCGGTAATTTTTTAGAAAATAAATATTTCTTCAAATATTATGTTCAAGTACGAATGCAGCTCTTATGTACAGGTTTAGATAGGGGAATTTTATTTATTATCATAGGTAATGAGGCAATCAACTGTGTAATTAATAGGGATGATAATTTTATTAGTGCTGTAATGACTGAGGTTTCAAGATTGGAGAGAGAAGTAAATAATATTGCCAAATCTTTAAAATCAAATAGTGATATTGATATTAAAAATATTGATTTAGACGAGCTGAGTGTTATTATTGAAGATCTTTTAAAGAATAGCTTTGTGTATCAAGAGTTGTGTGATATGGATTTCAAATTTGAATTTTTAACATTTTTAAAAGCAAGTCAACTTGAGATTGATGAAGACGAAAATTTGGATTTGAAGAGACGTCTTGAAAAGATTATTGCATTGCAATCTGAAATTGACAAGGTAGAAGAGACAACTAAAAAGGATCATGCGTTAGAGTTGTCTAGGTTAACAAAACCTATTAAAGATAAACTTAAATTTCAAATAGATGCTCTGATGAAAGAATTTTCTTTAAATGAACATATAAATTATGACTTTGATGGGAATCTATTTCATTTAGATATGAGTAGGAGAGCTATTAAGGATAGATTTAAGTTTTTAAGCTCTGTTATGGATTTTACCTTTAGTAGTAATTTAAATGTAGTTAATGATTGGTCCACTCCTATTTTAAATGCTGTTTAAGGGTACCTTTATGAGGTTTATATTTATGGTTTTATTTTTAGTAATTACTTATAAGGCTTTAAGATTTTTATGTAAGTTTTGCATGCGAAGTATAGCGAGACTCATTCAGGATTATTATTCAAGACGAGAAATTTTAGAAAATATGAGAAGACTTGATTGTGATTTAAGACGTATGGATGCTTTAAGTAGGATTTATGATGAGGAGAGTTCTGGTGTTTGATATTAATTCGTTAAATATGTCTGGTCGTTTAACAAGAGACTGTGAGATTACTTATACTAGTAATAGTCTTCCTATATTAAAATTTACTCTGGCTAATAATAGAGGTGTTAAGAGGAGTAGTTCGTGGGAGAGACAAGCACAATTTTTTGACTGTGTGATTTTTGGCTCTAGAGCCGAAAGCCTGACTTCTTTGCTTAAACGAGGGGTTCAAGTTGTACTTAGTGGATCCCTTGTCTGTGAGAATTGGCATGACAAGCGTACAGGTGAGGGGAAGAGTAAATACAGTATTTTGGTAAATGATATTCAAATCTTAAATTCGTCAATTAAGACACAAGAGACTAATGATTCTCAGTCTTAAGATGAGTTTTATGAAGATATTCCTTTTTAGTAGTTATATAAGGTAAATTAAAAGTTAAGGAGGTATGGGGTGGTAGTATCAAAAAGGGAGCTTATAGAAAATATGATGGGAGCTAAATATGATTTTGAAGATGTTTTACTTTGTAGGAAAGACAGGCAAGGTGAGATGCTATTTGAGAGACTTTGCAGAGAAGGGCTTACTATTGGGAATGCTAAGTTATGTTTAGATGTATTTTTAAGCATTTGCAAAAAGAGTTCTGACTTTGCTTCAAGATATGGGATACTTAAGATTAACAAGAGGAGTATATTTGTAGCTAGTTTCTTTAGTATTTCTATATTTGTAGATCAAATTCTAAACTTTTATGATAGTAGTGTAGAGTGTCTTCTTGAGGATCCAGACTTAGAGATTTAATGGAGGTTGAAGGTTAGAGATGAAAATAACGCAAAATAATCCAAATTTAATTTCAGCAGTACGTCAATGGGGATGTTACTTTTTATGTCTTCATTATTACATAGAAAAGTATAAAAAGTTACAGTTTAGTGTTAATGATATAAATAAGAATTATCACAAATTTGTTTATTTAGGATATATGAGAAATAATTGTTATATTTTAGCACCAACCGGTATATTTCAAAGTTTTGGTATTAAGACAAGTGTGAGGTGGGAGGGCCCTGCTTACAGATGTTTAGATGGAGAATTTGAGATAAGTGAAGTTAAAATCAAAAATACACCAGGTCATCATTTTATAGTAACTAATGCGGCATCTGTGCTTTATGATTCACTGACGCTTAAGGAGCGGGGTGTTGAATATGAAATTACATCAAGGAGAATATTTAAGAAATATTGAAACTACTAAGTAGAGAAGGAAGTAAATACCTTTATAGTGCTGATATTATAAGTCTTTTTCCTAGGCATACCCAGTATATTGAAGGATTTTTTGGTACAGGAGCTGTATTTTTTGCAAAGCCATTAGCCCATTACAATATACTCAATGATAATTCTAAATTTATATATAAGTTTTTCTATATCTTAAAGCAAGACCCTGAGTTGCTCTACAAGCGTGTAAGAGATGCAATTATTTATGATAGCATTATTAATGAGAACAGAGACAAAATCGAATACATGGTGCTTAGATGTTTGTATTCACTTTATGGTTCATCCGGTTCAACTATGAAGTTAAATCGAAGTAATGCTAAGAGGTTTTTTTTAGAAACCCTTGAAACTTATAAGTCTAGATTTAAAGAGATGCTTGATAATGCAATATTTACGTCACGTGATATTTTTAAATTTTTAGCAGCACTACCTAGGCGAGACAAGGTAAGCTCAACATTTGTATATCTTGACCCTCCATATTCAATTTCACGTGGCAATCTTGCTGATAATCGTGGATGGAATTTAGATTCTCTAGAAAGGCTTATTATAGAGATGAAGAGATATAGTTGGCAATTTGCAATAAGTGAATTTGATGATTTAAGAGTAGTTGAGCTTTTCTTAAAGCATAATCTTTTCGTAAACTATGTAGCACGATCAACTGGTGTAGCAAGTATTTTTAAGAAAACTAAACATGAAATACTAGCTACTTCATACAAAACTAATAAGTCAAGGATGGACTTCCGTGATACTCGTTATATTCAAAAGGAAATGTTTAAAATGCAGGCGTAAATTTGTATATGGAAAAAAGACCCTAGAAAAGTTTAGAGTCTTTTTTTCCCTGCATAATGAAATTTTAGTTCAAAGAATATATATATTATAAACCAAAGAATTATCAAAAACAAAAGCTTAACAAATATTTTTTTGTAAATAAATACCTAATTTTATCTTTAGGTATTTATTTTAAAGTTGGTAAAAATCTTGAAATGGGGAGTAGTACCCTAAAGATATTAGCAAAAATTAATAATTATTTCAAGCTAGTTTTGATATCTTTGTAAGCCTGTATTTTACTTGCACTTGAGAGTCCATAAACATTATCAATCTCAGAAGTAGATGAGTATTTCATAAGCTCTTTAATTTCAAATGAATTATATCCTCTAGACTTTAGTGATGCTATAAATATATTACGGAGTATATGTAGAGATTTGCGATGTTTAAATCCTCCCTTAATAAGTAATTCCTTAAATTGTTTTGAAATTTCAGTTATGTTAATTTTATTGTCACGAAATTTGAGTTTACTTTTTTGAAATAGGTAAGTACGCCTACTGTCTTTGTCTCTAGAGCTAAAATATTCTTGATGTGCCCTCATAATAGAATCAAATTCAAACTTACTAATAACTACTTCTCTTATACAGATATTGCTGCGTTTTTTAGCTACATTAACACGAATAGAATAGAATACTTCACCATTACTGCTTGTCTCTTGATATATGTCAGTAAGTTTTACATTTTGCATTTCAACACCCCTACAACCAGTAATTGAGAGTAAGTGTACAAACCATCCTGAGATTGGGTCTTGTTCTTTAAGTCTCTCTATAGAACGTTTTACTAGTCTAGTTGTCTTGTCATTTAGATAAAATCTTACAGGAGTGTTTAATTTTTTAGTATTTCTAGTTTTAAGTGAGCTTTTAAGTAGAGATAATTCTTCACTTAAGCGCTCATTTTGCATTTCTAATTCTTTAATTTTTAAGTTAAGATTGCAGTTAATTAAATGTTTCCCTTTCATGTAATTTCAAAGTTAACTAAATAGTTTAAAAATAGATAAAATTAGTTATAAAAATATTAGCAAATACTTACATGTAGAGTCAATTTTTAAAGGTCTCCATTGCAAGAGAAATATTGTGTATAGAATACTTGTAATTTGTAGAAAGGTTGTTTTTAAAGGGATGAGCACAAAATATCTAGTATACTTTGTGTTATCTTTAACAAATACTTTAAATTTTGCTATACATGTGCTTTATTTGTCTATTTAGTGGCTTTCTACTTTGCAATGATGGATTGTTTAGTACAAATTTTAAATTCTCTCTTTCTGTTAACCAAAGGTTTACTTTTATAGTTACTCTTACCATTTTTATAACGAGTTTAATTTATTCTTTTTCATGCTTTTTTATCTAGGATATTTGTTGTCTTATTCTCTTAAATCTACTTTTCTTAAATATTATTTCTTAACTTTTTGATTATTAGAGGTGCTTTTAACTTCCTGCTCCACACATGCTTTGTAATTGACTGTTTTCACCAACAATATTGTCTAAATTATTATTTCCTTTAAAATATTCCTTTACTAGAGTTTTAAAAGTTTCTTTTTGCTGGCTAGCATTATCACCTTTGCATTTTTCAAGCTCAGTATTTATATGTTCAAGTGCAGCTTTAACTTTGCTTTCATCTTGTTTTAGAATTTCATTTAGCTTATTATCATCACCTAAAGTATCTTTTAAAAATTCTAATCCTTGCTTTTGAGTATCATTTAATTTTTCTCTTAACACTTCTTCAGGTGTTTTTTGTACTTCTTCTTGTTCTTCCAAGTTTCTTTTAACTCTACTCTTAGGTGTAGCATTTCCATGCTCATATTCACAACTACTAATTAGTAGTGCCAACACCAAAATAAAATTAATTTTATTCATATAAATCCCCTTATCTTTTTGATTTTAAAAATATATCTCTATTTACACGTCTTTAGTGTGCATGTACTTATAGGTATTAATTGTTTTTGTAAAAATTATTGTTTTGTTATAACTTTTATGTTAAGAGATATGAGCAGGATAAAGAAATCATTAGATGATTATGTTGTGTATTTTAGAGAAGGAAAACTTAATGACGCTAGTATTGCAAAAGAGCTTGGAGTTAGTCGTGTTAATGTAGGAAAGATGCGACGCAAATGGGAAGAGATTAAAGATGACCAGCAGTATGAGAATGAAAATAGTAAAATTACTATTCGTGAAGATACTTTCAATAATATGCTTGCCCGAAGTTTTGAGACTGAGAGTGAAGCAAATAGACTTAAGAATCAAGTAGAGATTGAAAAAAATAAGATAGCATTACGTTTCTTAAATTCATTCAATAAATATTTTCAATTAGAATTACAAGAAGATTTGAGTAGGGCTGTAGCGTTGCATGAAGAGATAGAGAATCAAAAGGAAAAAATTAGAAATTCAGATTCTAATAACTATGCAAGTCTTAATGAAGAACTTGTTTTGAAAATAACTAAACTTAATGAGCTTGAGACAAGTATTGCAAGTAAAGAAATGACTTTATGTTATAAACCCTTGCTTAAACTTAAGTCTGTACTTGACCTTAGTAAAGGTAGGGAATAATAGAAATGGAATTTCTAAAATCAAGTCTATTTATCAAATTGAAAAAGAAATATAAAAAATATGGTGTTGATATATCAGATTTAATTAAACCGAAAGGATTGGACATTGATTTTAAAGGATTTAAGAATAAATATTCAACTTCAAAATAACTTGAGGTAATATATAACATTGAGAAGAATAAACAAAGTAAGATTATCCTATCAGGTGGGATTTCTAGCGGTAAAACATTTCTAGCATGTTATTTATATCTAAAGATACTCATTAAGAATAGACATTTATATATAGAAGATACTAATAATTTTATAATAGGTAATTCACAAAAATCATTAGAGATTAATGTTGTGGGTGAGTTTGAAAAGATTGCTAACATGCTTAAGATACCCTTTAAGCCAAAATTTTCTAATACATCGTATTTTGAAAGAGACTCTCTAAAAGTTAATCTGTATGGTGGTGATAGGGGTGAGTGATTTTGAGCGGTTTAGAGGTGTTTATTCTGCACTTATTTACGTTAATGAAGCAACTACTCTTCATAAGGAAACATTAATAGAATGTTTAAAGAGACTTAGAGTAGGTATGGAAACAATTATATTTGATACCAATCCTGAGAGTCCAGAGCATTTCTTTAAAAGGAATTATATTGATAACACAAAAATTTACTCTACATATAACTTTACAACATATGATAATAAATTAATTTCTAGGGATTTTATTAAAACCTAAGAAGAGATTTGCAGAGGAATGCCAACATATAAAGCAAGGGTTTTACTTGGAGAATGGGTTGCATCTAATGATGCGATATTTACTAATATTAATCTTACAAGTAATCATGAATTTATCTCCTCAATAGCATATTTAGATCCTGCATACAGTATTGGAGGAGATAATACAGCTATTTGTGTTCTAGAGCGAGTAGATCAAAGTTATTATGCATTTATATTTCAAGAAAAATTACAGCAGGTGATCCTAGAGTGTTAAATATAATTAAAACTATACTTACAAATCTTAATGTACATACACTATATGTTGAAGATAGGGATAACGTTTTTGGGCATGGGAATGTAACTAAAGCATTTCTTACACTTAGAGTGGGTATGAGTCATAAGTTTAAAGTTGCTCCAATTAAACCTATAAGTAATAAATTTACTAGAATTACTATGTTAATAGAATTATTTGCTACTTCTAAGCAGATGGTAAGGGTGATGATGATTCATTAGATATCCTCTCAGCATCATATATGTTATTGACTCTGGGTACCCGTTCTTTTAAAGTATATGTTACTAACATAAGGTTCCTATAATACTTAAAATATTATATAATAATTACATAAGGAGATTTTATGCAAGATTCATCACTACATTCTGTTGTTAATACACAAATTTTTAATGGGCATATTACAGAGGAGATTATATATCAAGAATTTGTAAAAATGGGTATGCAAGATTTTGTTGCAAATGATCTCTCTAAAAGATATTATCGTAATGAACTAACTTATAAAGATATTGAGTATTTAGAGAGTAATTTTAACTTAAAACTTGAGATGTTAGAGCGTAGTTTAAAATCTGAGATTATTTCTGTTAAAACTGAGCTTGATAACAAGATTGACATTGTTAGAAATGAGTTAAAATCTGATATTAAAGACCTTGATAACAAAATAGATTCTATTGAAAGTAACTTAAATGTAAAGATTGACACTAAATTTAAAGACCTGGATAATAAGATTGATACAGTCAGAAGTGAATTAAGATCTGATATTAAAGACCTGGATAATAAGATTGATACAGTCAGAAGTGAATTAAGATCTGACATTAAAGACTTGGATAATAAGATTGATGTTAACAAAATGGAGCTTGATAATAAACTTGATAAAGCCACATCAGAATTTAAGAGTACATCAAGACTACATAATTGGATGTTTGGAACCCTTATTACCCTTAATATAGGAATATTCTTAGCATTAATGTCATTATTAGTAAAGTAAATTTATTTAATTAGTCCCTTATTTAATTTTTTTTACAAAAATTATTTAAATTTTGTTAGAGACAATTAATAGATTAGTTGTTATGTTGTGTTTAATTTCTGAAATGTTAAAGTATCTATGCTCTTAGCTTTTTTTATTTTGTTCGAAGCTTGTTAACCATCTTGTCCCTGAGGTAATAAGGAGGCACGTGATAATGAAAAGAATTACTTTTTGTGCGTTATTAATGACTTTATTTTTACTTATGTCTTGTAATAATTCAGGGACTTCTCCTAAAGATGGACAAGCGGCTAAGTCTGATGGAACTGTTATTGATTTAGCTAAAATAACTAATAACATAAAAGAGGCTGTAGCTTTTGCAAAAAATGTTAAAGACGTTCATACTTTAGTTAAGTCCATTGATGAACTCGCTAAAGCTATTGGTAAGAAAATCCAAAACGGAGATACTCTTGCTACTGATAATAATCATAATGGGGGTATAATTGCAGGGTCATTTCAAATAATATCAACTGTAAAGTCTAAATTAGACACATTAGCAAAAACAAACGAACTTTCTGATGAATTGAAGCAAAAAGTTAATGATTCTAAAAGCAAAGCCGAAGCGTTCTTAGGTAAATTGAAAACCAATCATACTGATCTTGGTAAAGAAGGAGCTACTGACGATCATGCAAAAGCAGCTTTACTTATAACAAATAATACTAAAGATAAAGGAGCTACTGAACTTGGGCAGTTAAACATAGCTATTGGTGAATTGTTAACGGCCGCTGAAGATGCAGTAACGGCTGCAATTAAGGAGCTTACAACTCCTGCTAAGGTAGAACCTACTAAGTTCTAATTAAGAAATAAATTATTTAATTATTATAGGATTATAAGATTAGTTTTTAATCAATCGTAATTATCTGATAAAATAAAGTCTATAAATAATAAGCTAGGAGTTTTTTTCTCTTAGCTTATTTTGTTTCTTTATTCTCTATTTTTTTGCTTTACTTCTTTATTATACTTCTTAGATTTTTTTGATTACTTTTATTTTTTAGATTTATATTTATGCCTTGATTTTAATTTTATATTATTTTTACTTCTTAGCTGTGGGGGTGGGAGTACTAATGCTGAAGATTCTAAAACCATGTTTTTAACTTCTATTGCTAATTTGGGTAAAGGGTTCTTAGATGTTTTTACTTCCCTTTCTGATATGGTTGCTGGGGCTTTGGGCATTAAAGCAGAAACAAAAAAGAGTGATATTGGAGCTTATTTCACTAATATTGCTGACACTATGACATCGGTTAAAGAGAAGTTAAACACTGTAGTTACAGAGCATGGTAATTATCCAAAAGTGAAGGAAGTTGTTGATACATTTATTACAGATGTATTAGACAAGATTTCTGATGGTGGCTAAGACCGCTGCTAGTGGGGCTACAAGTGGGAATTCTACTGCAGATCAGGCTGCTGTAGCAGCAGATGCAGCAAGTGTAAATTCTCTTGTTAAAGGGACTAAGACAATAGTTGGTGTAGTGTTAAAAGACAATGAGAGAAATGCTACTGCTACTAAAACAGCAGAAGATGATAAAAAAGACATTGGAAAATTATTTGAAAAGAAGGATGCGGTAATAGCAGCAGGAATAGCCTTAAGAGCTATGGCTAAGGGTGGTAAATTTGCTGTTAAGAGTAATGAAGAGAAATCTGCCCATGCAGTTAATGGAGCAGCGGCTAGTGCTGTTGGTAAGACTTTAAGTACTCTTATTATTGCTATTAGGAATACTGTTGATAGTGGATTAAAATCAATAAGTGATGCTCTTGCTACAGTTACACAAGAAGATAAATCTGTAGATTCTACTACGCCTACAGGCGCAACAGCTAGTGGACAGTAACAATAAATAAGTAATAACAAATACATAACTAAATAAAGTCATTTTAGGAAAACTCTTCTCTTCATGGGATTCGTTTTCCTTTTGTTTTTATCTAGCTCCCCTGAGGTAATAAGGAGGCACGTGATAATGAAAAGAATTACTTTTTGTGCGTTATTAATGACTTTATTTTTACTTCTTGGCTGTGGCAGTGGTAGTGCTAAGGTGGAAGATCCTAAAACCACATTCTTAACTTCTATTGCTAATTTGGGTAAAGGGTTCTTAGATGTTTTTACTTCTCTTTCTGATATGGTTTCTGGGGCTTTTGGTATTAAAGCAGAAACTAAAAAATCTGATATAGGGAAATACTTTAGTGATATTGAAACTACTATGATATCAGTAAAAAATAAATTAAACACTGTGATGGCAGAGAATAGTAACTATCCAAAAGTAAAAGAAGTAGTTGCGCAATTTATTACAGGGACATTAGATAAAATTGCTGCAGGAGCAAAGGAGGCATCAAAAGGGGCTACTACTGATACTGTTATTGGTAATGCTGTTAAAGATACTGATGCTGCACCTGCTAATAAAGATGCAGTAAACACACTTGTTAAAGGAATGAAAACAATGGTTGATATAGTTTTAAAAGACAATGAAGGGAATGCAGATGCTACTAAAACTAGTGGAGAGAAGAATAAAGTAGTTGGTAAGTTGTTTGGTGGTAAAGCTAATGCTGAAGAAGCACAAGCTGCTGCTGCTAGCTCATCTATTGGAGCAGTAACTGGGGCTGACATATTAAAAGCTATTGCTAAGTCGGGTGAGGCTGCTAATAATGAGATTGAAATTGATCAGGCAAAGAATGCTGCTGAGATTGCTGCTGCTAAGAAAGATGATAATAAAGATTTTGGTGCAGCAGCACAGAAAGATGCAGTTATTGCTGCTGGTATTGCACTGCGAGCTATGGCTAAAGATGGTAAATTTGCTGCTAATAATGATGATAAATATGCCAATGCAGTAAATGGAGTAGCTGCTAATGCTGTTGGTAAGACTTTAAGTACTCTAATAATAGCAATAAGAAAAACTGTTGATACTGGTTTAAAAACAATAAGTGAAGCACTAGCTACAGTTAAACAAGAAGATAAATCTGCAGATTCTACTACACCTGCAGAAACAGCAACTAGTGGACAACAATAAAATAATTATTAATAAAACATAACTAAATAAAGTCATTGTAGGAAAACTTTTCTTTTTATAAGAATTGTTTTCCTTTTTTTACTATTTGTAATAGTATCCAGGTCTAAATAGTATTGATACCAATCTTTTCACAACAGATTGATGGTAAGATTTCATTTCAGCTTTTTTATAAACTAAAGAATTTTGACCTAACACTATATATTGAAGATAGGGATAACGTTTTTGGGCATGGAAATGTGACTAAAGCATTTCTTAATCTTAGAGCAGGTATGAGTCATAAGTTAAGATTGTACCAATTAAACCTATAAGTAATAAATTTACTAGAATTACTACGTTAATAGAGCCGTTTTCGACATCTAAACTTAGTATTATGGATTATTTAAGTAAATCAGCTATATCTGATATTTATAAATACAAAGGAGATGGTAAGAGTGATGATGATTCATTAGATAGCCTTTCTGCATCATATATGTTATTGACTCTAAGTATGCGTAATCTTAAAGCACATTTTATTAAAAGAAGGTTCCTATAACACTTAAGATATTATATAATAATTATATAAGGAGTGTTTTTATGGGACTTGCTCAACCAGTAATTACTCAACAAATGGTTATAGCTGAACTTACTAAAGCTGGTATAAATAGAGATATTGCTATTGATTTATCTTACAGATACTATCGTAATGAACTGACTTACAAAGATATTGAATTCTTAAAAGAAAATTTTGATATTAAACTTGAAAAGGTTGAAGCACTTTTACAAGTTGAAATTAAATCTGTAGAGGCAACCTTACAAGCTGAGATTCAAAGGGTTGAGACGAACTTGAAATCCGATATTAGAGACCTTGATAATAAAATTAATGTTGTTGAGAATAATCTTAACATCAAGATTGATACTAAATTCAATGAACTTGATAACAAAATAGATTCTGTTGAGAATAATCTTAACACTAAGATAGATACCAAATTCAATGAACTTGATAACAAAATAGATACTAAATTTAATGAACTTGATAATAAGATTGACAACGTTAAAAGTGAGTTAAAATCTGATATTGCATCTGTGAGCAATGAGGTTTTTCTTGTTAGAAAAGATATGGAAATTAATAAAATTAAGTTTGATAGTACATCAAGATTACATAAGTGGATGTTTGGTACCCTTATTACTCTTAATATAGGAATATTCTTAGCATTAATGTCATTATTAGTAAAGTAAATTTATTTGATTATCTCTCTTATTTAATTGACCTTCTGTTAATTATTTTTTTACAAAACATTAAAATTTTAAGTACAATTTAACTTCATTAATTGTTAAATTACACACAGTATCTGAAATGTTAAAGCATCTATGTTCTTTATTTACTGTTTTTATTTTGTTCAAAGGTTGTTAACCATTTTGCTCCTTGAGGTAATAAGGAGGCACGTGATAATGAAAAGAATTACTTTTTGTGCATTATTAATGACTTTATTTTTACTTATGTCTTGTAATAATTCAGGGACTTCTCCTAAAGATGGACAAGCGGCTAAGTCTGATGGTACAATCCTTGACCTAGATAAAATAACTAAAAACATAAAAAACGCTGTTGCTTTTGCTAAGAGTGTTAAAGAAGTTCATACTTTAGTTAAGTCTATTGATGAACTTGCTAAAGCTATTGGGAAGAAAGTTGGTGCTGCTGGTCTTGGTGATATAGCTGATCATAATGGTTCTTTACTTGCAGGAGTATATAGTGTTATAGAAGCTGTGGATACTAAATTAGGAGCATTAGAGAAACAAGATGGCCTCTCAAGTGATTTAAAGGCAAAAGTTGGTAGTGCTAAGAAGGAAAGTACAGCTTTCTTAACTACGGTAAAAGGTGCTACTAATGAGTTTGATAAAGAAGGAGCTAAGGATGACGATGTAAAGAAAGCTATTCTTAAAGATAATGGTGATAAAACTAAAGGAAGAGAAGAGCTTGATAAGCTCAACACAGCAATTGATGCGTTGTTCACAGCTGCTGAAGATGCAGTAACAGCTGCAATTAAGGAGCTTACACTCCCTGCTAAACCCTCTAACACCTAAGGCATAAACAAGTTAATTTATTATTATAAGATTACTTTTTAATTAATCGTAATTATCTGATAAAATAAAGTCTATAAATAATAAGCTAAGAGTATGCTTCTCTTAGCTTATTTTGTTTTTAATTCTCTTTTTACTTGCTTGACTACTTTGGTCTCCTTCTTTAAGATTACTTATGATTTCTTTTATCTTTTAGACTTATATTTATGCCTTGATTTTATCTTGTTTTATCACTTAATAAAATCTTAAATTGCTTATTTATAGGCTCTTCAGAGTAGATTCTTAAAATCTGTTATTAGTTTAAGTAATGACTTCTTAAATATTTTTACTTCCTTTTCTGATATGGTTGGAGGGGTTTTAGGGTTTAATACTAATACTAAGAAGTCTGATGTTGGGAACTACTTTAAGACCGTTCAGGATACTCTTTCATCTACTAAGAGGTCCCTTAATAAAATTGTTGCTGATATGAAATCTGAGAATCATCCTAATTCTTCTACAGTTGAGACTGCTGTAACTAATTTAGTTACAACCACTCTTGATAAGATAATCCAGGGGGCTAAGACTGCTAGTGAGGCTATTGGTACTACAGGTGATGAGTTGCTTGGTAATGTTGCTGCTCAGAATAACGGTGGTACTGCTGGTGCTGAAGTCGATAAACTAGCAAAAGGAATTAAATCAATTGTAGATGTAGTACTAAAAGACAAGGGGAATCCTGATGCGGGAGATGATAAAAAAGCTGAAGATGGTAATACCGCTAGGACTAATGGAAATGCTGCTGATGGTGAAGCAGGTAAATTATTTGTTACTGGTAATGGTGCTGCTGGCGCTCAAGCTAATGCCAAAAAAGTTGTTACTGATGCTGCTAAAGCTGTTGGTGCTGTAACGGGAGCTGATATACTAAAAACTATAATTGAAGATAAGGGTAAAGCAGCTAAGTTAGCTGAGAATAATGATGCTAATGCTAATATTGGTGTTTCCCCTAAAGATGCAACTATTGCAGGAGGTATAGCTTTAAGAGCTATGGCTAAGAATGGTAAGTTTTCTAATAGTAATGATGCTGATGTTTCTGTTGCAGTTAAAGGTGTAACAATAAGCGCAGTAACTAAAGCATTGGGTACTCTAACAATAGCGATAAGAGAAACAATTGATACAGGGCTTAAGACTGTTAAAGATACTATGAAATTCAATTCTATTGATACTCCTTTAACTATTGATAATACAACCTCTGAAGCTAAGAAGAACTAATAATCAGGACTAAATAGGATTAGTAAGCAATACATAACTAAATAAAGTCATTTGAGGAAAACTATTTCTCTGTATTTAAGGGAGCGGTTTTCCTTTTTTACTATCTTGTAATAATTCAGGTCTAAATAGTATTGGTAGTAATCCTTTGACAACAGATTGATGGTAAGACTACATTTGAGCTTTTTGATAAGCTAAAGAAAATAGACTAAATACTTTATGTTAGATTGAGGGACCTTCTTAAGGCACATTTTACTAACATAAGGTTCCTATAACACTTAAGATATTATATAATAATTACATAAGGAGATTTTTATGGGACTTGCACAACCTGTTATTACTCAACAAATGGTTATAGCTGAACTTACTAGAGCTGGTATTAATAGAGATATTGCTATTGATTTATCTTACAGATATTATAAAAATGAACTGACTTATAAAGATATTGAGTATTTAGAGACTACTTTTAACCTTAAGCTTGAAAAGGTAGAAGCAACCTTACAAGCTGAGATTAGAGACCTTGATAATAAAATTGTCAACGTTAGAAATGAGTTAAAATCTGATATTAAAGACTTAGATACTAAAATTGATACAGTCAGAAGTGAATTAAAATCAGACATTAAAGACCTGGATAACAAAATAGATACTGTTGAGAATAATCTTAACACTAAGATTGATAATGTTAAAAGTGAATTAAAATCCGATATTAAAGACTTGGATAATAAATTCGATACTAAATTTAATGAACTTGATAATAAGATTGATGTTAACAAAATGGAACTTAAGAGTACATTAAGACTTCATGGTTGGATGTTTGGAACTATTATTACCCTAAATATAGGAATAATTTTAACATTAATATCCATAGTCTATTCATTGTTGAATAAATGAATTTAAATTAATTAAACCTTTTCTTTCTTTGACTACATATCAGTTATTTTTTTAGAAAATTATTTAATTTTTTGTTAGAGACAATTAATATCTGCTAATTTTCTCATTGTATTTAGTTTTTGCAAGGTTACAGTATCTATGCTTTTAGCTTTTTTTATTTTGTTCAAAGGTTGTTAACCATTTTGCTCCTTGAGGTAATAAGGAGGCACGTGATAATGAAAAGAATTACTTTTTGTGCGTTATTAATGACTTTATTTTTACTTATGTCTTGTAATAATTCAGCTTCTTCTCCTAAAGATGGACAAGCGGCTAAATCTGATGGCACTCTTATTGATTTAAAGTCAGTAAGTTCAAAAATAACAGAGGCTGTTGCTTTTGCTAAGAGTGTTAAAGACGTTCATACCTTAGTTAAGTCTATTGATGAACTCGCTAAAGCTATTGGTAAGAAAGTTGATAATGCTGGTAAACTTGCTGATGATGCTGATAAAGATAAAAATGGTTCTTTAGTTGCAGGAGTATATAGTGTGGTGTTGGATATACAGACTAAATTAGTAGCTTTAGAAACAAAAATAAATGATAATGAACTTAAGAAACAAGTTACTGAGGCTAAGACTTCAAGTACAGAGTTTATAAATAAAGTGAAAGGAGCAAATGCTACTCTTGGTAAAAATGATGCTAAAGCTGATGATGCAAAAAAAGCTATAGATAGGACTAGTCAGCCTAATGGAGATAAGGGAGCTGAAGAACTTGGTAAATTGAATACAGCAGTTGATGCTTTGTTAAAGGCTGCTGATGCTGCAGTAGAGTCTGCAATTAAGGAACTTACAACTTCTGTTAAACCTTCTAACATCTAAGGGATAAACAAGTTAATTTATTATTATAAGATTACTTTTTAATCAATCGTTATTTTCTTATAAAATAAAGTCTATAAATAATAAGCTAGGAGTATTCTTCTCTTAGCTTTTTTTGTTTCTTTATTCTTTTTTTATTTGCTTTACTACTTTATTATAATTCCTTAAGATTTATTATGATTTCTTTTATCTTTTAGACTTATATTTATGCCTTGATTTTATCTTTTTTTAGAACTTAATAAAATCTTAAATTGCTTATTTATAGGCTCTTCAGAGTAGATTCTTAAAATCTATTATTAGTTTAGGTAATGACTTCTTAAATGTTTTTACTTCCCTTTCTGATATGGTTGGAGGGGTTTTAGGGTTTAATACTAATACTAAAAAGTCTGATGTTGGGAACTACTTTAAGAAGATTCATGACACTGTTTCATCTACTAAGAGGTCCCTTAATAAAATTGTGACTGACATGAAATCTAAAAATAATCCTAATGCAGATTCAGCAGGTACTGCAGTAAAAAAACTAATTGATAATACACTTAATAAAATAATAGAAGGGGCAGGCGATGCTGTAAAGGGTGCTGAAGGTGATGAATTACTTGGTAATGTTGCTGCTGACAATAATGGCGGTGTTGTTGGAACTGGTGTTGATAGTCTAGTAAAGGGTATTAAATCAATTGTAGATGTGGTACTTCAAGGTAAAGGCAATCCTGATGCGGGGGATAATAAAAAGGCTGAGGATCTTGGTGCAAGGGATAATGATGCTGCAGGAAAACTATTTGCTAATAACAATGCTGGAGCTACTGATGCTGCAAAGAAATCAGCTGCTGATGCAGCAAAGGCTGTTGGTGCTGTAACTGGGGCTGATATATTGCAAGCTATCGTTAAAGATAATGGTGATGCTGCTACTGGTGAGATTAAAATTGAAGAAGCGAAGAATGCTGCTGAGATTGCTGCAGCTAAAAAAGATGATGATAAGGAGTTTGGTGATACTTTAAAAGATAAAGATGCGGTTATTGCAGGAGGTATTGCACTGCGAGCAATGGCTAAGGATGGTAAGTTTGCTGCTAAGAATGACGATAAATCTGCCCATGCAGTTAATGGTGCAGCAGCTAGTGCTGTTGGTAAAACACTCAGTACTCTTATTATTGCTATTAGAAATACTGTTGATAGTGGATTAAAGACAATTAGTGATTCTCTTGTTACAGTTACACAAGAAGATAAAACAGCAGAGGCTGAGGCTACTGGACCTTCAAATGCAGCAGCTAGTAGTGGCCAGTAACAATAAATAATTATTAATAAAACATAACTAAATAAAGTCATTGTAGGAAAACTGTTCTTTTTATAAGAATTGTTTTCCTTTTTTTACTATTTGTAATAGTATCCAGGTCTAAAGAGTATTGATAGCAATCCTTTAACAACAGATTGATGGTAAGACTGCATTTGAGCTTTTTGATAAACTAAAGAAAATAGACTAGACGCTTTATATTAGAGTTAGGGACCCTCTTAAAGCACATTTTACTAAAATAAGGTTCCTATAATACTTAAGATGTTATATAATGATTATATAAGGAGATTTTATGCAAGATTCATCACTACATTCTGTTGCTAGTACACAAATTTTTAATGGGCATATTACAGAGGAGATTATATATCAAGAATTTGTAAAAATGGGTATGCAAGATTTTGTTGCAAATGATCTCTCTAAAAGATATTATCGTAATGAACTGACTTATAAAGATATTGAGTATTTAGAGAGTAATTTTAATCTTAAGCTTGAGATGTTAGAGCGTAGTTTAAAATCTGAGATTATTTCTGTTAAAACTGAACTTGATAATAAAATAGATATTGTTGAAAACAACTTAAATGTGAAGATTGATACAGTTAGAAGTGAATTAAAATCAGATATCAAGGATCTTGATAATAAGATAGATATTGTTAGAAATGAATTAAAGTTTGATATTAAAGACCTCGATAATAAGATTGATGTTAATAAAATGGAACTTAAGAGTACATTAAGACTTCATGGTTGGATGTTTGGTATCCTAATTACCCTTAATATAGGAATATTTTTAGCATTAATGTCATTATTAGTAAAGTAAATTTATTTGATTATCCCTCTTATTTAAATGACTTTCTGTTAATTATTTTTATTACCAAAATCAATCAATTTTATTTATTGTTGAGTCACACACAGTTTTTGCAAGGTTACAGTATCTATGTTCTTAGCTTTTTTTATCTTATTCAAAGTTTGTTAACCATCTTGTCCCTTGTTGAGGTAATAAGGAGGCACGTGATAATGAAAAGAATTACTTTTTGTGCATTATTAATGACTTTATTTTTACTTCTTAGCTGTGGCAGTGGTCAACAGGTTGCAAACTCAGGTAATCCTGGAACAGCAGGAGGAGAGCAACAAGGGGTGGGGAGTTTAAGTGCAGTGCTAATGGAGGTAGGTAGGAGTGCTGAAAATGCCTTTTATTCTTTTTTAGAGTTACTCTCAGATACATTAGGCTTTACTGCTAAATCAACTACAAAGAAAGAGGATGTAGGAGGTTATTTTAACAGCTTAGGTGCGAAGCTTGGAAAAGCGTCAGCAGAGTTAGAAGAGGTAGCAGTTAAGGCAACAGCAGATCTTGATACAAGCGATGCATCTAAAAATCCTATTAGAGTAGCTATTGATGCTGCTAAGACTACTTTAAGCAAATTAAAAGGCCATTTAGACTCCTTAAAAGGGATAGGTGATGACAAAGTGGTAGGGGACGCAGCAAGTGGTGGTGCTGGTTTAGGAGCAGCAGTTGATACAGATGAATTAAAGAAAGCCCTTAAGGCCTTGCAGGAGATAGTAAAATCTGCAACAGATGTAGGTGTTCAAGCATTAAAAGAAGGAACTACTACATTACAAGCAAATGGAGGCGCAGATAATAAGGATGGTGCTAAGATATTAGCTACAAGTGGTGGTAATAATCCAGCAGCAACAGATGCAGGAAAAGCAGCAGCAATATTATCAACAGTAAGTGGTGAGGAAATACTAGCATCAATAATTGCATCAAAAGAAAGTGATGCAGCACTAGGAGCAGCTGCAGATGGAAATACAAGTGCCATTTCCTTTGCTAAAGGAGGTCAGGCAGATCACTTGGCAGGTGCAAATACTCCAAAAGCAGCAGCAGTAGTAGGAGGAATCGCATTACGTTCATTGATTAAGACAGGTAAATTAGCATCAGGCGCAGCAGATGCTGCTACAGGAGGAGGGAAAGAAGTACAAGGTGTAGGAATAACAGCAGTAAATAAACTATTAGTAGCAATAGAGGATATAATTAAGAATATAGTAAAGAATGTTCTTGAAAAAGCAAAAGAAAAAATAGATGAAGCAAGAGCTACAAAACCAGCAGGGCAGTAATAAGATAGATAGATTCATTACTTTAAAATAAGACTAGAAGGCATCTTAGATATAAATCTAAGATGCCTTCTATATTGTTGTAATTAACTTTAAGAAGTTAAATTGGCTTCTTAATCTAAAATTTCTTTCTTTGATTCACTTATTAAAATAGGTCAAGGATTTCAAGAGATTTTTGGCTTTTTTGGTAATGCTATTGGGGATGCTTTGGGACTTACAGCAGTTAAATCGGGTGCTAAGAGAAGTAAAGTTGGTGAACACTTTGATAAGATAAAAAAAGGTTTAGGTGATACTAAGGATAAGTTAAAAGAGTTATCAGGTGAAATATCTGAAGCAAAAAATGCTAATAGCAGCACAATTGAAGCTGTTAAGAGTGCAATTAGCAGTGCAAATGATGTCTTTGAACGACTAATTATTGCTCTAACTAAACTTGCTGATACTGCTAAAGAAGCTGGTAATATTGATATTGGTGATTCAGGTGCTGCTGCTGCAGGTGCTGGTGCTACTGCAAAGCTAGCAGCTGAGGTATCAAAAGCGGATTCATGGGCTAAGATTAATAGTGCCAAGACCGCTGTTGGTGTTCAACTTGATGCTAATACCAATTATGGTGCTGGGGAATTGGCAACTGGTACTCCTAATCAAGCTAATGGTTCTAAAGCTGCTACTAATGCAGACTTAGCTGCTGCTGTTGCTCTTAAGGCTATGACTAAGGGTGGTAAATTTAGTAATGCTGCTAATGAAGCTGATGCAGTTAAAGCTGCTGCTATAAGTGCAGTAAATAAAGTATTAGGAGTACTTGACGTAATAATTAGGAAAACAGTAGCAAGTAATCTAAATAAGATAAGAGAAACTGTTAAGGGAATACAATATTCTGAAACTACTACTGAATCAACTGAAGCTAGTACTACTCAACCTGTTGCTACTAAATAAATTATCTAGTTAAATAATCTACTAAATAAAGTCATTTGAGGAAAACTATTTCTCTTTTTATGAGATTTGTTTTCCTTTTATTTATGTCTTGTCCCCCTGAGGTTAATAAGGAGGCACGTGATAATGAAAAGAATTACTTTAAGTGCATTATTAATGACTTTATTTTTACTTATGTCTTGTAATAATTCAGCTTCTTCTCCTAAAGATGGACAAGCAGCTAAATCTGATGGTACAATCCTTGACTTAGCTACAATGACTAAAAACATAAGAGACTCTGTCGCTTTTGCTAAAGATGTTAAAGAAGTTCATACCTTAGTTAAATCCATTGATGAGTTTGTTAAGGGTATTGGAAAAAAGCTTAAGAAGGATGATGGCACTTTGGAGGCTGAAGATAATGGTAATAATGGACAATTAGTTGCAGGGGTTTATAGCTTAGTATCGGGTATAGATGATAAATTGGCAGGATTAGATCAAAAAGCTGGAATTTCTGATGAATTAAAGTCAAAAATTGCTGGTGTAAAGGCGAAAATTAAACCATTTTTGGATAAATTGAAAGATGATGATCTTTGTAAAAAAGAAGTTACTGATGCTCATATAAAAAATGCCATAGATAAAAACGATAATACTGGAGGTAAAGGTAAAGCAGAACTTATTGCCTTGAACACAGCAGTTGATGCGTTGTTAACTTCTGCTGAAGCTGCAGTAGAATCTGCAATTACACAGCTTACAACCCCTGCGAAACCTTCTAACTAAGGGTAAACAAGTTAATTTATTATTATAAGATTACTTTTTAATCAATCGTAATTATCTGATAAAATAAAGTCTATAAATAATAAGCTAAGAGTATGCTTCTCTTAGCTTATTTTGTTTCTTTATTCTTTATTTACTTTAATACTTTATTATACTTTTTAGATTACTTTAATTACTTTTATCTTTTAGACTTATATTTATGCATTGATTTTAATTTTATATTATTTTTACTTATGAGTTGTGGCAGTGGTAGTACTAAGACGGAAGATCCTAAAACCACATTCTTAACTTCTATTGCTAATTTAGGTAAAGGGTTCTTAGATGTTTTTACTTCTCTTTCTGATATGGTTGCTGGGGCTTTTGGTATTAAGGCTGACACTAAAAAATCTGATATTGGTAAGTACTTCACTGATATTGAGACTACTATGAACACAGTTAAAAAAAAGTTACAAGATGAAGTTGCTACTAATGGGAATTACTCAAAAATTAAGACAGTTGTTAATACGTTTATCACTAACACATTAGACAAGATCGCAGAAGGGGCTAAGACAGCAGCTAAAGGGGCTACTGGTGATGTTGCTATTGGGAATGCTACTTCGGCTGGACATGGGGCTACTCCTGCTAGCAAGGATTCAGTTGTTTCACTGGTTAAAGGGATTAAGACTATTGTTGATGTGGTTTTAAAAGACAATGATGGAAATGCTGCTGCTACTAAAACAGGAGAGGATAAAAAGGACATCGGTGCATTGTTTATTGATAATACTGGTAAAGCTGATGCTAAAGAAGAAAATATTGCAAAGGCATCAGCTAGCATTGGAGCAGTAACTGGTGCTGACATTCTAAAAGCTATTGCTAAATCTGAAGAAAATCCTGCTGCAGATAGTACTGAGGGCATTAACGCAGCCAAAGATGCAGCTGGAATTGCTATTGCTCCGGCTGTTGCTAACAAAAAAGAAATTAAAGATGCAGCAAAGAAAGATGCAGTGATTGCTGCTGGTATTGCACTGAGAGCTATGGCTAAAGATGGTCAATTTGCTGCTAATGCTGAAAAAGATGCTCATGCAGTTAATGGTGCAGCAGCTAGTGCTGTTGGTAAGACTTTAAGTACTCTTATTATTGCTATTAGAAATACTGTTGATAGTGGTTTAAAGTCAATAAGTGAAGCACTAGCATCCGTTACACAAGAAGATAAGTCTACAGATTCTACTACTTCTGAAGAAACAACAGCTAGTGGACAGTAACAATAAAGAATTATTAATAAACATAACTAAATAAAGTCATATAAGGAAAACTCTTATTTTCATAAGAATTGTTTTCCTTTTATCTATATCTTATCCCCCTGAGTAATAAGGAGGCACGTGATAATGAAAAGAATTACTTTTTGTGCGTTATTAATGACTTTATTTTTACTTCTTAGTTGTGGGAGTGGTAGTGCTAAGGCTGAAGATCCTAAAACCACTTTCTTAACTTCTATTGCTAATTTAGGTAAAGGGTTCTTAGATGTTTTTACTTCCCTTTCTGATATGGTTGGAGGGGTTTTAGGGTTTAGTACTAATACTAAAAAGTCTGATGTTGGAAACTACTTTCAGGCCATTCATGATACTGTACAAGGAACTAAGAATAAACTTGAGAAAATTGTTTCTGATATGAAATCTGAAAATAATCCTAATGCTTCTGCAGCTGAAACTGCTGTAAAAGCTCTAATTACTAATACTCTTGATAAGATAATTGATGGAGCTAAAACTGCTAGTGAGGCTATTGGTTCTGATGCTAGTGACCCAATTGGTAATGTTGCTTCTCAGAATAACGGTGGTGCTGCTGGGGAGGTTGATAAATTAGTAAAGGGAATTAAAGATATAGTAGACGTGGTTCTTAAAGATAAAGGAAATCCTGAAGCTGGCACCGAAAAAAAAGCCGAGGATCTTAGCGCAAGAACTAATGCTGATGGTGAAGCAGGAAAGTTATTTGGTACTACTGCTATTGCTAGTGCTGATAATGCAAAGAAATCAGCTGCCGATGCAGCAAAAGCTGTTGGAGCAGTAACCGGGGCTGATATATTACAAGTTATAGTTAAAAATGGCACTAGTGCAGCTGCTGATGCAGCTAAGGCTAATGCTAAAGATGGGACTATAGCAGGTGCTATAGCTTTAAGAGCTATGGCAAAAGGTGGTAAGTTTGCTAATGATAATACTGGTACTGCAGAGGTTACTACTGCAATTAAAGGAGCAGCAACAAGTGCAGTAATTAAAGCATTGGGTACTCTAACTATTGCAATAAGAAATACTATTGATGTAGGACTTAAGGAAGTTAAAGAAGCAATGAAAATTAATCCTACTGATACTCCTGTAACTACTGATAATACAACCTCTGAAGCTAAGAAGAACTAGTTAAAATTTAATAATAAATACATAACTAAATAAAGTCATTTTAGGAAAACTATTCTCTTCATAAGAATTGTTTTCCTTTTGTTTGATCTAGCTCCCTTAAGTTAATAAGGAGGCACGTGATAATGAAAAGAATTACTTTTTGTGCGTTATTAATGACTTTATTTTTACTTATGTCTTGTAATAATTCAGCTTCTTCTCCTAAAGATGGGCAAGCGGCTAAATCTGATGGCACTCTTATTGATTTAAAGTCAGTAAGTTCAAAAATAACAGAGGCTGTTGCTTTTGCTAAGAGTGTTACAGAAATTCATACCTTAGTTAAGTCCATTGATGACCTCGCTAAGGCTATTAAAAAGAAAATTCAAGCAGATGGTCTTCAAGATGATAATGGTGGTAAAAATGGATCATTGCTTGCTGGTGCACATAGTGTAATATCAGCTGTAAAAACTAAATTGGGAGTATTGGAACAAACAAATGGAATCTCTGATGAATTGAAACAAAAGGTTACTGCTGTTAAGACCGATAATGATGCATTCATAAAAAAGTTGGAAACTGAGCATTCTGATCTTGGTAAGGCAGATGGCGCTGTTACTGATGAACATGCAAAAGAAGCTATAGATAAAACTAATAAGCCAGATGGAACCAAAGGAGTTGCAGAACTTAAAAAACTCAACACAGCAATTGATGCTTTGTTAACTGCTGCTGAAGCTGCAGTAACAGCTGCAATTAATGCGCTTTCAACTCCTGCTCAATCTAACTAAGAGTAAACAAGTTAATTAGTTATTATATGATTACTTTTTAATCAATCGTTATTTTCTTATAAAATAAAGTCTATAAATAATAAGCTAGGAGTTTGCTTCTCTTAGCTTATTTTGTTTCTTTATTCTCTATCTACTTGCTTTACTATTATTCTTCTTAGATTTCTTATGATTACTTATCAATTTTAGACTTATATTTATGTTTTGATTTTACCTTGTTTTATCACTTAATAAGAACTTAGATTGCTTATTTTTACTTCTGAGTTGTGGGAGTGGCAGTACTAAGACTGAGGATCCTCAGAGTAGATTCTTAAAATCTCTTATTAGTTTAGGTAATGACTTCTTAAATGTTTTTACTTCCTTTTCTGATATAGTTGGAGGGGTTTTAGGGTTTAATACTAATACTAAAAAGTCTGATGTTGGGAACTACTTTAAGAAAGTACATGATACTCTTTCATCTACTAAGACATCCCTTGAGAAAATTGTTTCTGATATGAAATCTGATAATAATCCTAATGCAGAGGCTACAGGTATTGCTGTAAAAGCTCTAATTACTAATACTCTTGATAAAATAATCCAGGGGGCTAAGACTGCTAGTGAGGCTGTTGGTACTACAGGTGATGAGTTACTTGGTAATGTTGGTACTAATAATGCTGCTGGTGTTGCTGGGACTGAAGTTGATAAACTAGTAAAGGGAATTAAAGATATAGTAGACGTGGTTCTTAAAGATAAAGGAAATGCTGATGCTGGTACTGATAAAAAAGCCGAGGATCTTAGCGCAAGAACTGCTAATGGTAATGGTGAAGCAGGTAAATTATTTGCTAACGATAACGCCGGAGATGCTGCTAAGGCTAAGGCTAAAGATGGAACTATTGCAGGTGCTATTGCATTAACAGCTATGGCTAAGAATGGTAAATTTGCTGGTCCTAGTGCTGAAGCTGCTGAGTATGCTCCCGCGGTTAAAGGTGCAGCTATCAGTGCAGTAATTAAGGCATTAGATACTTTAACTATTGCTATAAGAGAAACAATTGATGTGGGACTTAAGACTGTTAAAGATGCTATGAAATTTAATTCTACCGATACTCCTGTAACTACTGATAATACAATCTCTGAAATTAAGAAGAACTAGTTAGAATTTAATAACAATAAACATAACTAAATAAAGTCATTTGAGGAAAACTCTTCTCTTCATGAGAATCGTTTTCCTTTTATTTTTATTATACTTATTACTTTATTTTTACTTCTTAGCTGTGGCAGTGGTCAACAACCACAAGTAGGTAAGGATGGCGAGGCAGCTACAGGTGGGCGAAGTTTAAGTGCAGTGCTAATGGAAGTAGGTAAAAGTGCTGAAAATGCCTTTTATTCATTTTTAGAGTTACTCTCAGATACATTAGGCTTAAGAGTAACTAAAGATACAACTAAAAATGACGTAGGGAACTATTATAAGAAATTAGCAGAAGGAATAGAGAAAGCTGTAGGGGAATTGTCAGCAATTTCAGGTCAAACTGATCAGTCTGATAAACAATCAGAAAAAGAAGCAAATGAATCAGAATTAGATAAAGCGATTGAAAAAGCTAAGCAAATGTTTGAAAAATTAAAAAGATATATAGTTTCTTTAGAGAGAATAGGAGATATTAGTAAAGTAGGTGAGGTAGGAAGCGATACCCAAAAAGGAGTATCAGCAAGTGCAGATGAATTAAAGATAGTATTTGAAGCATTGAAAGGGATTGTAAATTCAGCTGTGGAAGCAGGTGTTGAAGAATTAAAAGGAAGTAGGTTAACATTGTCGCAAGCATCAATAGGAGTAGCTTCTCCAGAAAATGGAGCCAAGGTTTTAGCTGAAAATGCTAATGCAGGATCAACAGTAGGAGATAAAGCGGCAGCAATAGTATCCGCAGTGAGTGGAGAAGAAATATTAGCTTCAATAATTAATTCAACAGAAGATAAGGCTGTGAAAATCGGAGCTGATGCAACTGCAGATACAACTCCATTGGAATTTGCAGTAGGAGGTACTGTAGGGAATATAGCAAAAGGTGCGGCGCTGGCAAGTGCCGTGAGTGGAGGAATAGCATTACGTTCCTTGGTTAAAGGAGGTAAATTAGCTGCAAATAATGATGCCAATGATAAAATAACAGTACAAGCAGTAGGAATAACATCAGTAAATAAACTATTAGTAGCGGTAGAAGATATAGTTAAAAAGACAGTAAAGAATGTTCTTAAAACAGCAAAAGAAAAAATAGATGAAGCAAGGGCTCCGAAAACAGCAGGTCAGTAATAAGATAGATTCATTACTTTAAAATAAGATTAGAAGGCATCTTAGATCGATATCTAAGATGCCTTCTATATTGTTGTAATTAACTTTAAGAAATTAAATTGGCTTCTTAATTTAAAATTTCTTTCTTTGGTTCATTTATCAAAATAGGTCATGGGTTTTACGAGATTTTTGGCTTTTTTGGTAATGCTATTGGTGATGCTTTGGGACTTACAGCAGTTAAATCGGGTGATAAGAGAAGTAAAGTTGGTGAACACTTTAAGACTATAGGTGATGGACTTACAATTACTAAGAATAAGTTAAAAGAGTTATCAGGTGAAATATCTGAAGCAAAAAATGCTAATGGTAGCACAATTGAAGCTGTTAAGGGTGCAATTAACAGTGCTAGTGATGTCTTTGAGCAACTAATTGCTGCTTTAACTAAACTTGCTGGGGTTGCTAAGGAAGCTGGCGATACTAATATTGGTGATGCTAATAATGCTGGTGCTGCAGTTGCTGCTGATAAGGATGGAGTTGACACTATAATTAAAAGTGTGAATGCAATTATTGAAGTAGCAAAGAAATCTGAAGTAGAAATCAGTTCTGGAGATGCTGGTGCTCAGGTAGTTGCTGGTGATGATAAGGCAGGAGCAACTCTTGCAAAGTCTGGTGCTGCTGCAGCTGCTAACTCTGGTCCTAATCTAGCTGAAGAAGTGTCTAAAGCTGATCCGTGGGCAATGATTGATAAGATTAAAGATGCTAAAACTAATGCTGCACTTGCTGCAGGCAATGATAATGAAGCTGGAACTCTAGCGACTAAAATTGATGTTCAAGCTAATACTGGTGCTAAAACAAATGCAGACTTAGCAGCTGCTGTTGCTCTTAAAGCTATGACTAAGGGTGGTAAATTTAGTGCTGCTGCTAATGAAGATGGTGCAGTTAAAGCTGCTGCTGTAACTGCTGTAAATAAGGTACTGGGAATACTTGACTTAATAATTAGGAAAACAGTAGCAAGCGAACTAGATAAAGTAGGAAAAGCTGTTAAGGGAATACAGTACTCTGAGACTACTACTGAATCAACTGAAGCTAGTACGACTACTCAACCTGCTGCTGCTAAATAAATTATCTAATTAAATAATCTACTAAATAAAGTCATTTAAGGAAAACTTTTCTTTTTATAAGAATTGTTTTCCTTCTTTACATTTTGGTGATGTATTAAATATTTGTACTAAAGATAAGAGAGTAACTTTTATTCACTCCTATGCTACTTAGGTGGAAGTAAGTATTCTAAGATTAGTTTTGATTAGTAAGTAATTAATTTTACTTTATTAAAATAATTTTAAATAGATTTTAATTATTACAGAATAAAATAACCGGGGTTTTATGAAATTTATTTTTGTTATTTAAAATAAAAGGGTGTACACTTACCAGTAATTATTGTATTTCAATATCGAGATTTAATAATTAAATAATCTAATATCCCAGGAGGGAGATATGAAGAGAAGTATTTTATCAGTATGTATATTAACATTATTATGTTTGTTATCATGTGATATCAATGCCCTTAATGATTTATTAAATGAAGTAAGGGAAAAATTTTTAGATGAAAGCAAAGATAATAAAGGTTTAAACCATAAACAAGAAAATCAGGAACAAAAAGAAGTTGTTATAGATGCTTTTGAAGAGGGTGTAGAAATAAAACAAGATATGGGAGTAAAGCCTGTTAATGCGGGATTTGAGGTGTCTGAGCAATTTTATCCATACTATGTCCAAGAAGAAATAGAGATAAAAGAAGGAGACCTAATACCAAGTACTGAGTCCGAAAAAGAAGTAGATAATGCAGTTAAAAATATAGAGCGTGTTATTGAAGATTCTGGATTTTCTCAATTAATTGAGGATGCACTTAAACTCAAAAGTGAATATGAGCGATTAGAATCTAGTTTTTATGGTATTCTTTCAGAACTTAAAAATAAAATAAGGAGTAGTAATCTTATAAAGGATAAAACAAATAGACAGAAGCTCATTAAATTACAAAATAGGTTCAATGAAGAAAGGAATCAGCTTGATATGTTTATGACCCAAATTGATGCAGGACTTAATAAAAGAAGTTCTGCAAAATATTTTTTTGAAGAAGCGCAAAAAACTTTAAGAGAAGCTATTATTGAAAGATTAAGAAATAATAAACGTAGAAGTTACTCATCAAGAAGATGGAATAGCGATTCTTTAGCTCAAAAGGCACGAAGTGATGCAGAAAATGTTTTAAGTTTATTAGAATCCTCTTCTTCTAATATAGGAGAAGCAATAGGAATAAAGAAAGAGATAGAGGAACTCATTAATGAGGCAAAGTCTGTTCTAGAGAATCTTTCAAGATAGAGATGGTAAAGATTTAAATCTTTTATAAGATTAGTATTTTCAATAAGAGTTCCTTATAAAGGAACTCTTATTAATTTTATTTAAATAAGTTTTTACAAACTAATTACCTTTAAGATTTGACTATGAGTTTGTACTGCTTAAATGTCTTAACAAGTGTGAGTATTATTATTCCAAAGTGTTTTTGAAAGGTATCAAATGTTTTGATATAATAATGCAAATTGAATAACTGGTAAATTATTTTAAAGCTTTGGTGGGAGTAATTGCTTTTGAATACTGATATTGAAAAAGATGATTTATTAAATAAGGAATATAAGGTTTTAGATAAGGGCTTTATCAAGCTTGTTGATTATATGGGTAGTGACGAGAGAATAGTGCAAGCAGCAAGAATTTCATATCGAGGTGAAAGTATTAGGAGAGAAGATGATGAACTTATAGATTATTTAGTGAGAAATGAGCATACAAGTCCATTTGAACAAGTTGTTTTTACATTTTATGTTAAGGCCCCTATATTTGTTGCAAGACAATGGATGAGACATAGAACAGCAAGGATTAATGAAGTGTCTGGTTCATATAGTTTGCTGAGAGAAGAGTTTTATCTTCCTTTAGAAGAGGATATAAAGATTCAAAATGTTGAGAGTAAGCAAACTGAATCTAATTTTGCAAAAGATGTGTTAAGCGATTTAAAGGAAAGTCAAAGTTTTTGTTACAAACTATATCAAAATATGATAGAGTGTAATGTTTCAAAAGAAGTGTCTAGAATAGCTTTACCGTTAAGCTTGTATACTGAATGGTATTGGCAGATTGATTTAAATAATCTTTTTCATTTTATCAAAATAAGGTTGGCGTTCAATGAATCGAAAGAGGTTAGGGAAAATTCATCAAAAGAGATGCGTGAATATGCCAGGATATTGATTGATGTTATTGAAAAAATTGTGCCTATTGCTACTAAAAGTTTTAAGAATCATATCTTAAAAGGGTGTAGGTTGTCTTATGAAGAGATAATAGCTATTTCTGGTGCATTGAATATTAGTAAACTCAAATTGGATGATAAGGCATTAAAGAGGTTAAAAGATAAACTTAATATTACATAATAAACAAAGTTTCCTTTTATTGTATATTGAAAAACAGTAATAATGAGATATCTTTATAAAGAGTAAGTTAGTTTTGGATTTTATGTATAGAGTTGTATTTATATTTTGTGTGATTTGTTTTGTAAGTTGTGATTTATTTAAAGATTATAATAATAAAAATAATAAAGATGATTTCTTGCAAAAACCAGTTAATGTTAATTTAAAATCAGATTGGAGAGATAATCTTGGACTTAATAAAGAAGAGACCGGTATATTAACTTTTTTGTTGTTAGTGTATTAAAAAATGAATTACCCAAAGGTGTTTCAGCTAATTTTGATATCCATTTAAAAGGAGATGTATCTAAAATAGAAGAATATATTAAAATGTTTTTGTTGAAACTGAACGATAAGGGAAAAGTTAAAGAATTACTTAAGCATATTAAATATGGTAAAGATAATTCACCTAATGTAGAGGGTAGAGATGAAAATCTTAATATAGATGCAAAAGAGCATTATAGAATAGAAAAAAGACTTGCCGATGTTTTTGATAATTATTTTATGTTTTTAAATCCTCCTGTGCCTGGACCTGCTGTTGAAAGAGATCCTGAAGAGAAAGTATTTGAATTGATTAAACAAGTGTGTTATGAGCATAGAAATAAAAGCTGAAAAATTGTGTGTAGAATAGATTTTTAAGATAGGTTTTAGTTATCTATTTTATACTATTAAAAACTAAACTA
>NZ_CP073174.1 GCF_023035815.1 Borrelia parkeri | reverse complement strand
TTATAATTTGTTAATAGTATAGAATGTTTATCCATTTATATAACTCATAAGTTTCCACATATAACTCATAAGTTTGCTACTAAAAATTAATAGTTTACACAAAAAACTCATAAGTTTAATTTACCTTTTTATACAAAATTAATAGTTTGCATAAAAAACTCAATAGTTGCTTTAAAAAAATATATAGTTACCTCCCTCTTTGCTAGATTAATAGTATTATATTTATATATATATGTTCTCTCTAAAAAATTTATTTACTAATAATATACCTTATATCCCTATTCATAAAATTAATCCTGATGAATTTATTCTCATTAGTAATTATCTTATTCTCTCTTCTAGCACTATTCACAATTTACTCGGCATTATTATGGCTTCCGGCATACCTTTAACACATCTAAAAGATCCTTTTATCAAAATATTTTATACTTTTAATAACAATATTATTACTTATACATTAAGTAATGGTCTACAGTTTCAACAATATTCTTTACTCGAACCCAATGTTATTGCTACTTCCATTATTAAAAATTTAAATAAAAATATTTTATCTTCTATTCATGCATACAAAATTAACTACATCGCTAAAAATATATTCAACTTCTCTATCACTACAAAACATATAATTTCTATCTACTCTTTGATTGCTAAGTCTAAAATTACCTTCAATAATATCTATTACAATAATACTCATCTCAATATCCTATTAGATAATCAACCTTGTATACTAGACTTATACGAAAAAATAAACTATATTAAGTCTTTTAACAGACTAAAACTTAATAAAAATAACCTAGATTCTATTTAAAAACCATACTAATAAAACTCTCTCTACTATTGCTTCTCTGGTTGAATCTTTCTTCCTTGATCAAACATCAAACAAAAACCTACATACCCTCAAATCTTATATTAATCTACACCTCAAACAACTTGGTATACCTTATAAATCTACTAATAGATTGCAAAAACTACTATTATCTCATATATTTTTGTAATTATACATTGTACATTTTTGTGACATCTCTTTAAAAAAAATACATAAAAGAAAATAAATTTGTTCACTCAGCAGCAACTATGTACAAATTGATAATAATATATTGCTTGTACTATTGTAATGAAAACCTAAAAAAATTTTTTCGACCCCCTAGCTTAATATCAATTAGTAAAAACTAACTTCATACTCAGTATCACTAAAGATACTGAGTATTTAGATAAAAAAGCAGGAATTCCTGCTTGTAAAAACTTATTCCAATGAATAACCACACTATATTAATTTGTAGGTTTTACTACACTACTGGAATCTTCTTTTATGCAATCATCAACATCTTTTAAACATTTATCAACTGTTCTTCTTACAATAGATACTATCTCATTTACAGTTTTACCAACTACTCCTATTAATACTGCATTTATTCCTTCTTTTGGTGCATCATTAGCCTTGGTTGCCAATTTACCATCTTTAGCCATTGCTCTCAATGCTAAACCTGCTGCTATTGCTGATGCATTTGTTTGAACATGAGTAGCATTCCCGTTACTCTTATTAGCAATTGCAATTTCAAAAGCATTTGTTGCAGCAGTAATTTGGCCAGCAGGTTTACTTGTATCCTTAACTGCTTCAATTGCTGCTAATATATCTGCACCACTAGCTGCAATTACTGCTTTACTAGCTCCGCTTAGTGCCTTGGCATCAGTAACATTAGCAGTAGCATTAAATAAATTTCCAACTTCTTTAGAATCCTCAATCTGCTTATTAGCATTTCCTTTTAGATCAACACCAACTTCCTTTGCTGCCTCATAGATCATACTAATCCCTTCAACAAGACCCTTAACGCTTGCTGTATTTGCTGGTGCTGCATCCTCACCATCAGCAGTAGCATTAGCAATTTTACCACCAGCATCCTTTGAGGCTTCCTTAATTTTATTTTTTCCTTCAACTATCTTTCCCAAAGTATCAATTGCCTTATTAATTGTACTTTCAGCTTTATCTTTTATTAAATTAAACTGCTCATTTCCCTTTAGCTCTTCTAACTTATCTTTAGCTATTTTCACTGCATCACCAACCTTACCCAATCGTTCTCCTACTGCTTTTTTAGTTGTATCTGCAGTAAGACCAAATGCTTCTTTTAGTAAATTTCCAAAAGAAACAAAAGCATCCAAAAATAATTGTCTTGAGCTTGCAATTACTTCACTTAAACTTCCAACGCCTTGTTTATCGCCTCCTGCTGTTCCAGGACTACCTGAGTTTGCAGCCTGTTGTCCACTGCCACAACCAAAAAGTAAAAATAAAGTCATTAATAATGCACAAAAAGTAATTCTTTTCATTATCACGTGCCTCCTTTTTTACTCAAGGGAGCTAGACATAAACAAAAGGAAAACGGTTCTCATGAAGAGAGAAGAGTTTTCCTCAAATGACTTTATTTAGTTATGTATGTTTTATTAATAATTATTTATTGTTGTTGTCCACCAGTTGCTGCTTCTGCAGGTGTAGTAGAATCTGCAGACTTATCTTCTTGTGTAACTGTAGCAAGAGAATCACTTATTGTCTTTAAACCACTATCAACAGTATTTCTTATTGCTATTATAAGAGTACTTAAAGTCTTACCAACAGCACTAGCAGCTGCTCCCTTAGCTGCTTCAGCTTCTGTCTTCTTAGCAGCTGTATCTTTAACAATAAATTTACCATCCTTAGCCATTGCTCTCAGTGCGATACCAGCAGCAATAACTGCATCTTTCTTTGCTGCATCTCCAAGTTGATCATCATTATCAGTAGAAGTACCCTTAGCTAAAGCCAGAGAAGCTGCATCCGTAGCATCCTTAACTTTACCATCTTTCTTAGCATCAGCATTAGAAGCAGCAATAGCTTTTAGGATATCAGCCCCAGTTACAGCCCCAATTGATGCACCAGCAGCAGCTACATGTTTCTCTTCAGCACCTTTATCAGCCTCATTTTTAGCCCCAAATAACTTACCAATATCTTTCTTATCAGCATCAACAGGATCCGTTTTATCTGCTTGTCCATCACCTTCTTTTAAAAACACATCAACAATAGTCTTAATTCCTTTAACAAGAGCATTGACACTTGTAGCGTCAACGCTAGTACCAGCATCAGATTTCACAACTTCACCAATAGCAGCATCAGTTATAGCCCCACTAGCAGCTTTCTTAGCTCCTTCTGCGATCTTGTCTAATGTGTTAGTGATAAATGTATCAACAACTGATTTAACCTTTGAGTAATTTCCATTCTTAGCAACTTCTGCTTGCAACTTCTTTTTAACAGATGTCATAGTGTCAGCAATATCAGTGAAATACTTACCAATGTCAGATTTCTTAGTATCTGCTTTAATGCCAAAGGCACCAGAAACCATATCAGAAAGGGAAGTAAAAACATCTAAGAAACCTTTACCCAAATTAGCAATAGAAGTTAAGAATAAGGTCTTAGGATCTTCCGTCTTAGTACTACCACTCCCACAACTAAGAAGTAAAAATAAAGTCATTAATAACGCACAAAAAGTAATTCTTTTCATTATCACGTGCCTCCTTATTAACCAGGGGACAAATATAAATAAAAGGAAAACAATTCTCATAAAGAGAGAAATAGTTTTCCTCAAATGACTTTATTTAATTATATATATTGTTATTAATTCTGATTATTGGTTTTTAGCTTCAGAGGTTGTATTATCAGTGGTCACAGGAGTATCAGTAGTATTAATATTTATAGCATCTTTAACAGTTTTAAGTCCTGTATCAATAGTATCTCTTATTGCTATTGTTAATGCATCTAAAGCCTTAGTAACTGCACTTACAGCTGCACCTTTAACGATAGGAGCAACACCCCCTTGATCATCAGCACTAGGACCAGTAAATTTACCGCCTTTAGCCATAGCTCTTAAGGCTATAGCCCCTGCTACTTCGGCATCTTTTTTAGCAGCATTAGCAGCATTTTGAGCAGTTGCTAATTTAGCAGCATCACCATTATCTTTAACGATAGCTTGTAAAATGTCAGAACCAGTTACAGCACCAACAGCCTTAGCAGCATCAGCAGCTGATTTTTTTGCAGCATCTGCAGCCCCTGCATTAGCAGAAGCAAATAACTTTCCTGCTTCATTGTCAGTAGCATTGCCACCGGTTCTTGTAGTAGAACCATCTTCAGCCTTTTTATCATCACCCGAATCAGCACTTCCTTCTTTAAGAACCACATCTACAATCGATTTAATGCCTTTTATTAAATTTTCAGTTTCACCTTTAGCACCTGCAGGAGCTGCGTGAGCAGCAACATTACCAAGTAGGTCATCACCTGTAGTACCAATAGCCTCACTAGCAGTCTTAGCCCCCTGGATTATCTTATCAAGAGTATTAGTAATTAGAGCTTTTACAGCGGTATCAGTAGCCTCTGCATTAGGATTATTATCAGATTTCATGTCAGCAACAATTTTATTAAGCTTATCCTTAGTGCCTTGTACAGTATCCTGAACAGTTTTAAAGTAAGCTCCAACATCAGACTTTTTAGTATTAGTATTAAACCCTAAAACCCCTCCAACCATATCAGTAAAAGAAGTGAAAACATCTAAGAAGTCATTACCTAAACTAATAAGAGATTTCAAGAATCTACTCTGAGGATCCTCAGCATTAGTACTACCAGCTCCACAACTCATAAGTAAAAATAAAGTCATTAATAATGCACTTAAAGTAATTCTTTTCATTATCACGTGCCTCATTTTTTACTCAAGGGGAAATGCTTTAACTTGTCCTTCTTGTGATATAACAATTAATTTTATTTAATTGTCCCTAACAAGCAATTAAATAATTTTGATAAGAAAATAACTAATATTATGTAGCCAAATAAATAAGAGGGATAATTAAATAAATTTACTTTACTAATAATGACATTAATGCTAAAAATATTCCTATATTAAGGGTAATAAGGGTACCAAACATCCAACCATGCAGTCTTAATGTACTCTTAAGCTCCATTTTGTTAACATCAATCTTATTATCAAGGTCTTTAATGTCAGATTTTAATTCACTTCTAACTGTATCAATCTTAGTATTAAGATTATTCTCAACAGAATCGATTTTGGTATCAAGGTCTTTAATATCAGATTTTAATTCACTTCTAACTGTATCAATCTTAGTATTAAGATTATTCTCAACAGAATCGATTTTGGTATCAAGGTCTTTAATGTCAGATTTTAATTCACTTCTAACTGTATCAATCTTAGTATTAAGATTATTCTCAACAGAATCGATTTTGGTATCAAGGTCTTTAATATCAGATTTTAATTCACTTCTAACTGTATCAATCTTAGTATTAAGATTACTCTCAACAGAATCGATTTTGGTATCAAGGTCTTTAATGTCAGATTTTAATTCACTTCTAACTGTATCAATCTTGTTATCAAGTTCATTGAATTTAGTATCAATTTTAGTATCCAGATCAGTTTTGATTGATTTAATCTCAGCTTGTAAGAGTGCTTCAACTTTTTCAAGCTTAAGGTTAAAAGTAGTCTCTAAATACTCAATATCCTTGTGTGTAAGCTCATTTTTATAATATCTGTAAGATAAATCAATAGCAATATCTCTATTTATACCAGCTTTAGTAAGTTCAGCTATAACCATTTGTTGAGTAATAACTGGTTGAGCAAGTCCCATAAAAATCTCCTTATGTAATTATTATATAATATCTTAAGTGTTATAGGAACCTTATTTTAGTAAAATGTGATTTAAAAGGGTTCCTATCTTCAACATAAAGTGTTTAGTCTATTTTTTTTAGTTTATCAAAAAGCTGAAATGAAATCTTACCATCAATCTGTTGTTAAAGGATAGCTATCAATACTATTTAGACCTGAGTATTATTACAGATAGTAAAAAAGGAAAACGAATCTCATGAAGAGAAATAGTTTTCCTCAAATGACTTTATTTAGTTATGTATGTTTTATTAATAATTCTTTATTATTGTCCACTAGCTGTTGAGTCTGCAGGTATAGTAGAATCTAAAGATTTATCTTCTTGTGTAACTGTAGCAAGAGCATCACTAATTGTCTTTAAACCACTATCAACAGTATTTCTTATTGCTATTATTAAAGTACTTAAAGTCTTACCAACAGCACTAGCAGCTGCACCATTAACTGCATGAGCTGATTTCTCTTCATTTTGTTTAGCAGCAAATTTACCACCCTTAGCCATAGCTCGCAGTGCAATACCCGCAGCAATAACTGCATCTTTCTTTGCTTCTGCAGTAGAAATTTCATTTTTGCCATCTACAGCCGGAGCAATAGCAATCCCAGCTGCATCTTTAGCTGCATTAATGCCATTAGTATTATCAGCAACAGGATTTTTTTCAGATTTAGCAATAGCTTTTAGAATATCAACACCAGTTACAGCTCCAATTGATGCGCTAGCTGCAGCTGCCTCTGCGTCTGTACCACTTGCTTTCTTTTCAAACAATTTACCAATTGATTTTTGCTCATCTTCTGCAGTTTTAGTAGCAGTAGCATTTCCTTCATTGTCCTTTAAAACCACTCCAACAATTTCTTTAATTCCTTTAACAAGTGAGTTTACACTTGCAGCATCAGCAGGTGCAGGATCCTGACCGCTATCTTTAGTAGCACCACCAATCTTATCTTCTCCTGTAGCCCCTTTAGCAGCTTCCTTTGCACCATCAGCAATTTTTTCTAATGTGCCTGTGATAAAAGTATCAACGACTGATTTAACCTTTGAGTAATTTCCATTCTTAGCAACTTCCTCTTGTAACTTTTTTTTAACTGTGTTCATAGTAGTCTCAATATCACTAAAGTATTTCCCTATATCAGATTTCTTAGTGTCAGCCTTAATACCAAAAGCACCAGTAATCATATCAGAAAGGGAAGTAAAAACATCTAAGAAGCCTTTACCTAAATTAGCAATAGAAGTTAAGAATGTGGTTTTAGGATCCTCAGCCTTAGTACTGCCACTCCCACAACTAAGAAGTAAAAATAAAGTCATTTGAGGAAATCTCTTCTTTTCATGAGATTTCCTCAAATGACTTTATTTAGATTATTTAATTAGATAATTTATTTAGTAGTAGAGGGTTGAGTAGTACTAGATTCAGTTGATTCAGTAGTAGTCTCAGAGTACTGTATCCCTTTAACAGCTTCTCTTATCTTATTTAGATTACTTGCTACTGTTTTCCTAATATTAGGTCAAGTATTCCTAATATTTTATTTACAGCAGTTAAAGCAGCAACATTTACTGCATTACCAGCCTCTCCAGACTTGATTTCTATTCCAGATTTCTTTGCTTCATCAATAATAGCTTTAACTTCTTTAATAATAGAATCAACACTAGTCTTATCAGTAGCCACTGCATCCGCAGCACTAGCAGTATCACCAATGTCAGAACCATCCTTAGTTACATCAGTAAGTTTAGTTAAAGAAGTAATTAGTTGTTCAAAGACATCATTTGCACTGCTAATTGCACTCTTAACAGCTTCAATTGTGCTACCATTAGCATTTTTTGCTTCAGATATTTCACCTGATAGCTCATTTAACTTATTCTTAGTAGTTGAAAGCCCATCACCTATAGTCTTAAAGTGTTCACCTATTTTATTTCTCTTATCACCCGATTTAACTGCTGTAAGTCCAAAAGCATCCCCAATAGCATTACCAAAAACGCCAAAAATCTCTTGAAATCCTTGACCTATTTTGATAAGTGAATCAAAGAAAGAAATTTTAGATTAAGAAGCCAATTTAACTTCTTACACAAACATAGAAGGCAATTTTAGATATAAATCTAAGATTGCCTTCTACTCTAATTACTTAATAATTTAATTCTAAGTATCTATTTTATTGCTGACTTGCTACCTTTGGAGCTCTTGCTTGATCTATTTTTTCTTTTGCTGTTTTAAGCACATTCTTTACTGTCTTCTTAATTATATCTTCTACCGCTACTAATAACTTATTTGCCGCTGTAATTCCTACTCCTTGTACCTCTTTTCCTCCTCCTTGCCCATCTGCTGCTTTTGCTAGTTTGCCATCCTTAATTAATGAACGCAATGCTATTCCTCCTGCTACCGCTGCTGCCTTAGCTTCAGCTTGTGCTACGTTAGCTGCATTATTTCCTCCTTTTGCAAAGGAAATGGCAGTTGTATCTCCATTTGCACCAGCTCCTAGTACTGCATCAGTGTCTTTTGAATTAACTATCGAAGCTAGCATTTCCTCACCACTCACAGTTGATAGTATTGCTGCGGCTTTACCTGCATCTCCTGCTGCTGGATTACCAGCAGAATTTGTTGCTAATATTTTAGCCCCATCCTTATTATCTACTCCAGTTACATTCAATGTTACAGTACCTGTCTCTGGTTTTGAAATACCTGATTTACCTGCTTCTTCTACAATTCCTTTCAATGCTTTAAGGGATTTCTTTAATGACTCCTCGTTTACTGCTGTTCCTTCTTTAGCACCAGCATCACTTGCTGCTTCCCCTACCTTTTGGTTATCATCACCTATATCTTTTAAAGAGTCTAAATGTGTTTTTAATGTGCTTAAAGTAGCCTTAGCAGAATCAACTGCACTTCTAATTGCTACGGCTATTGGTTCATCTTTAGCGCCCTCTCCTTCTCCTTCTGACTTCTTTGCTACTTGTTCTAATTCGTCTGATGCTTTTCCAAGCTTCGCACCTAAGCTGTTAAAATACCCTCCTACATCACTCTTCTTTGTAGTTGATTTAGCAGTAAAGCCTAATGTATCTGAGAGTAACTCTAAAAAAGAATAAAAAGCATTTTCAGCACTTCTACCTACCTCCATTAGGACTTCGCTTAAACTTCTCCCTCCTGTAGCTGCTGAGCCCCCCTTACCTGCTTCTGGTTGTTGACCACTTCCACAGCTAAGAAGTAAAAATAAAGTCATTAATAACGCACAAAAAGTAATTCTTTTCATTATCACGTGCCTCCTTATTAACTCAAGGGGACAAGATGGTTAACAACCTTTGAATAAAATAAAAAAGCTAAAAACATAGAGACTTTAACATTTCAGAGACTGTGTGTAATATAACAATTAATAAAATTTATTGATTTTGATAAGAAAATAATTGATATTATATCAAAGAAAGAAAGGGTTTACTTAACTTAAATTTACTTACTTAACAATGAATAGACTATGGACATTAATGTTAAAAATATTCCTATATTTAGGGTAATAAGAGTACCAAACATCCAATTATGTAATCTTGATGTACTCTTAAATTCTGATGCGGTTTTATCAAGTTTATTATCAAGCTCCACCCTATTAATTTCCATATCTTTTCTAACAAGAGAAACCTCATTTTTAACATTATCAATTTTTTTATCAAGTTCATTAAATTTAGTATTTATCTTAGTATTAAGATTATTCTCAACAGAATCAATTTTAGTATCCAAGTCTTTAATGGCAGATTTTAATTCATTTCTAACTGTATCAATCTTATTATCAAGTTCATTGAATTTAGTATCAATTTTAGTATCAAGTTCATTAAATTTGGTATCTATTTTGTTATCCAGTTCAGTTTTGACAGATTTAATCTCAGCTTGTAAGCTTGACTCTACAGATTTAATTTCAGCTTGTAAGAGTGCTTCAACTTTTTCAAGCTTTATATCAAAGTTTTCTTTTAAGAATTCAATATCTTTGTAAGTCAGTTCATTACGATAGTATCTGTAGGACAGATCAACAGCGATGTCTCTCTTAATACCGGCTTTAGTAAGTTCATTGATGACCATTTGTTGAGTAATAACAGGTTGAGCAAGTCCCATAAAAACACTCCTTATCTAATTATTATATAATATTTTAACTGTTATAGGAACCTTATTTTAGTAAAATATGATTTAAAAGGGTTCCTAAATCTAACATAAAGTGTTTAGTCTATTTTTTTTAGTTTATCAAAAAGCTCAAATGCAGTCTTACCATCAATCTGTTGTTAAAGGATTGCTATCAATACTATTTAGACCTGAGTATTATTACAAATAGTAAAAAAGGAAAACAATTCTTATGAAAAGAAGAGTTTTCCTAAAATGACTTTATTTAGTTATGTATTTGTTATTAAATACTCTTTAGTCCTGATTATTAGTTCTTCTTAGTTTCAGGAACCTGCTTATCAGTAGTAACAGGAGTATCAGTAGAATTAATATTCATAGCATCCTTAAGGGTCTTAAGCCCTATATCAATAGTATTTCTTATTGCTATTGTGAGAGTATCCAACGCCTTAGTAACAGCACTTACAGCTGCTCCCTTAACTGCTTTCTCCGCATCAGTGTCACCATTATTAACATTAGCAAATTTACCATCTTTAGCCATAGCTCTTAAAGCAATACCCCCTGATATGGTCCCATCTTTAGAATTAACATTAATAGCATTAGCAGCACCATTATTCTTAGCTAACTTAGCAGCATCAGCATTTTTAACCATAGCTTGTAATATGTCAGCCCCAGTTACTGCTCCTACTGCTTTAACTGCATCAGCAGCTGATTTTTTTGCAGCATCAGCACTAGCAGCAGCTGCATTACCAAATAATTTACCTGCTTCACCAGCATCGTTACCCCTTACAGTAGAACCATCTTCAGCTTTTTTATCATCTCCAGCCTCAGCACTTCCTTCTTTAAGAACCACATCTACAATTTTCCAATCCCTTCACTAAGAGACTTAACTGAAGCTTCTTCACCAGCAGCACCTGCACCAGCAGCACCACCTTTAACAACATCACCAATTGAGTCACCAGCATCACCAATAGCATCACTAGCGGTTTTTGCACCCTCAATTATCTTATCAAGAGTATTAGTAATTAGAGCTTTTACAGCGATATCAGTAGCCTCTACATTAGGATTATTTTCAGATTTCATGTCAGAAACAATTTTCTTAAGAGCTTCTTTAGTAGATGAAACAGTATCCTGAACAGTTTTAAAGTAGTTCCCAATATCAGACTTTTTAGTATTAGTATTAAACCCTAAAACTCCTCCAACCATATCAGTAAAGGAAGTAAAAACATTTAAGAAGTCATTACTTAAACTAATAAGAGATTTTAAGAATCTACTCTGAGGATCCTCAGCCTTAGCACTACCACTACCACAGCTAAGAAGTAAAAATAAGCAATCTAAATTATTATTAAGTTCTAAAATAATGTAAAATCAAGCCATAAATATAAGTCTAAAAGATAAAAGTAATCATAAGGAATCTTAAAGAAGTAGACTAAAGTAGTCAAGCAAGTAAATAGAGAATAAAAAGAAACAAAATAAGCTAAGAGAAGCAAACTCCTAGCTTATTATTTATAGACTTTATTTTATAAGAAAATAACGATTGATTAAAAAATAATCTTATAATAATTTATCTTTTAATTAAGACTTAGTAGGCTCTAACTTAGTAGAAGTTGAAAGCGAATTAATTGCAGCTGTTGCTGTAGCTTCAGCAGAAGTTAACAAAGTATCAATTGTTGTGTTTAGTTCACCAAGCTCTTTAGCTCCCTTACTGCCATCACCATCGGCCTTATCTATAGCTTTTTTTGAATCTGACTCAGTATTAAGGCTAGCATGTTGTGCTTTAACCTTCTCTATAAACTTATCACCTGAAGATTTAACAGCAGTAATCTTTTGCTTCATTTCATCAGAAATCCCACTTATTGTTTCTAATTTTTTTAACTTAACACTTATAGACCCCACTACATTATATACTCCTGCAACTAATGATTCATTTTTATCCTTATCAGTAGCCTGAGTAAGTTGACCATCGTTGTTAACTTTCTTACCAATAGCTTTAGCGAGCTCATCAATAGACTTAACTAAAGTATGAATTTCTTTAACACTCTTAGCAAAAGCAACAGCCTCTGTTATTTTCGAACTTATTGTAGCTAAATCAATAAGAGTGCCATCAGATTTAGCCGCTTGCCCATCTTTAGGAGAAGAAGCTGAATTATTACAAGACATAAGTAAAAATAAAGTCATTAATAACGCACAAAAAGTAATTCTTTTCATTATCACGTGCCTCCTTATTACTCAGGGGGACAAGATGGTTAACAACCTTTGAATAAAATAAAAACAAAAACTAAAAGCATAGATACTTTAACATTTCAGATACTGTGTGTGATATAACAATTAATGAAATTAAATTGTATTTAATGAATAATTAAATGATTTTTGTAAAAAAATAATTGACATAAAGTCAATTAAATAAGGGGCTAATTAAATAAATTTACTTTACTAATAATGACATTAATGCTAAGAATATTCCTATATTTAGGGTAATAAGAGTACCAAACATCCAATTATGTAGTTTAAGTTTACTATCAAGGTCTTTAATATCAGATTTTAATTCACTTCTAACAGTATCAATCTTATTATCGAGGTCCTTAATGTCTGATTTTAGTTCACTTCTAACGTTGTCAATCTTGGTATCAAGTTCATTGAATTTAGTATCAATCTTAGTGTTAAGATTACTCTCAACAACATTAATTTTATTATCAAGGTCTCTAATATCAGATCTTAAGGTTGTCTCAACCCTTTGAATCTCAGCTTGTAAGCTTGACTCTACAGATTTAATTTCAGCTTGTAAGAGTGCTTCAACTTTTTCAAGTTTTATATCAAAGTTTTCTTTTAAGAATTCAATATCCTTGTAAGTCAGTTCATTACGATAATATCTATAAGATAAATCAATAGCAATATCTCTCTTAATGCCAGCTTTAGTAAGTTCTGCTATAACCATTTGTTGAGTAATAACTGGTTGTGCAAGTCCCATAAAAATCTCCTTATATAATTATTATATAATATCTTAAGTGTTATAGGAACCTTATGTTAGTAAAATGTGATTTAAAAGGGTCCCTAAATCTAAAATAAAGTATTTAGTCTATTTTTTTTAGTTTATCAAAAAACTGAAATGAAATCTTACCATCAATCCGTTGTTAAAGGATAGCTATCAATACTATTTAGACCTGAGTATTATTACAGATAGTAAAAAAGGAAAACAATTCTCATAAAGAGAGAAAAGTTTTCCTCAAATGACTTTATTTAGTTATGTTTATTGATAATTATTTATTATTGTTGTCCACTAGCTGTTGCTTCTACTGTGTTATTAACTTCTACAGATTTATCTTCTTGATTAACTGTAGCAAGAGCATCACTTATTGTCTTTAAACCACTATCAACAGTATTTCTTATTGCTATTATTAGAGTACTCAAAGTCTTACCAACAGCACTAGCTGCTGCACCATTAACTGCATGAGCAGATTTCTCTTCAGCCTTAGCAGCAAATTTACCACCCTTAGCCATTGCTCGCAATGCTATTCCTGCTGCAATAACAACGTCTTTCTTTGCTGAAACCTCTTTAATTTCTTGCTTACCAGCAACAGCCGGAGCAATAGCAATCTCAGCTGCATCTGTAGCTTTTTCAATTCCTTCAGTAGCATCTGTAGCAGGATTTTCTTTAGAGCTAGCAATAGCTTGTAAAATGTCAGCACCAGTTATAGCCCCTATTGATGCACTTGCTGCAGCTGCCTCTGCATCAGTACTATTAGCCTTGGTACCATCAAATAATTTACCAATATCCTTTTTATCATCACCCGTTTTAGTAGCCTCTGCACTCCCTTCATCCTTTTTTAGAACCACATCAACAATGGTTTTAATTCCTTTAACTAGAGATTTTACACTTGCAGTATCTGCCGGTGCAGCATCTTGACCTGCATTAGTAGCACCACCAATCTTATCGTCACCAACAGCCCCTTTAGCCGCTTCTTTAGCACCATCAGCAATTTTATCTAACGTGTTAGTAATAAACGTATCAACAACTGATTTAAGTTTTAAGTAATTCCCGTTCTCAGCAACTTCATCTTGTAACTTTTCCTTAACTGTGTTCATAGTGTCAGCAATTTTAGTGAAATAAGCTCCAATATCTTCCTTTTTAGTCTCAGCCTTAATACCAAAGGCTCCAGTAATCATATCAGAAAGTGAAGTAAAAACATCTAAGAACCCTTTACCTAAATTAGCAATAGAGTTTAAGAATGTGGTTTTAGGATCTTCAGACTTAGAACTACCACTCCCACAACTAAGAAGTAAAAATAAAGTCATTAATAATGCACAAAAAGTAATTCTTTTCATTATCACGTGCCTCCTTATTACCTCAACAAGGGACAAGATGGTTAACAAACTTTGATAAGCATAAAAACAAAAACTAAAAGCACAGATAATTTAACATTTTAGAGATTAAACACAACATAACAACTAATCTATTAATTATCTCTAACAAAATCATTTAATTTTTTTTACAAAAATTAAATGATTTTGATAAGAAAATAACTGACAGAAATTCAATTAAATAAATTTACTTTACTAATAATGACATTAATGCTAAGAATATTCCTATATTAAGGGTAATAAGGGTACCAAACATCCAATTATGTAGTCTTGATGTACTTTTAAATTCTGATACAGTTTTATCAAGTTTATTATCAAGCTCCATTTTGTTAACATCAATCTTATTATCCAAGTCTTTAATGTCAGATCTTAATTCACTTCTGACTGTATCAATCTTATTATCAAGTTCATTAAATTTAGTGTCAATCTTCACATTTAAGTTACTTTCAACAGAATCTATTTTGTTATCCAGGTCTTTAATATCAGATTTTAACTCATTCCTAACAATATCTATCTTATTATCAAGTTCAGTTTTAACAGAAATAATCTCAGATTTTAAACTACGTTCTAACATCTCAAACTTAAGATTAAAATTACTCTCTAAATACTCAATATCTTTATAAGTCAGTTCATTACGGTAATATCTTTTAGAGAGATCATTTGCAACAAAATCTTGCATACCCATCTTTACAAACTCTTGGTATATAATCTCCTCTGTAATATTCCCATTAAAAATCTGTGTACTAGCAACAGAATGTAGTGATGAATTTTGCATAAAATCTCCTTATGTAATTATTATATAATATTTTAACTGTTATAGGAACCTTATCTTAGTAAAATGTGATTTAAGATGGCCCTCAATCTAACATAAATGTTTAGTCTATTTTATTTAGTTTATAAAAAAGCTCAAATGCAATCTTAACATCAAACCGTTATTGAATGATTGCTGTCAATACTATTTAGACCTGAGTATTATTACAGATAGTAAAAAAGGAAAACAAATCTCATGAAGAGAGAAGAGCTTTCCTCAAATGACTTTATTTAGTTATGTATATTAATAATTATTTATTATTGCTGGCCACCAGTTGCTGCATCTGTAGGTGTAGTAGCTTCTGCAGGCTTATCTTCTTGTTTAACGGCTGCTAGTGCTTCACTGATTGTTTTTAATCCACTATCAACTGTATTCCTTATTGCAATAGTTAATGTATTTAATGCTTTAGTAACAGCACTTACTGCAGCGCTAATAACATTATCTTTAACTCCAGCAGCAGCTGAACTAGCGCCATTTTTAACTATTGCTTTTAGAATATCAGCACCAGTTACAGCACCAACTGCTTTTGCTGCATCAGCTACGGCCTTCTTTGCATTAGCACCAGCATTATCATTAGCAAATAATTTACCTGCTTCACCATCAGCATTATTATTTCTTGCAGTAAGACCATCTGCCTTTTTTTCAGTACCAGCCTCAGGATTTCCTTTACCCTGAAGTACTATATCTACAATACTTTTAATTCCCTTTACTAAGTTTGCAACATCCCCACCAGCAGTACCTGCAGCATCACCAGTAGCAACATTAGCAATTGGGTTATTATCAGAACCAATAGCCTCTCCAGCAGTCTTAGCCCCTTCTGCAATCTTGTCTAATGTGCCTGTAATAAACGTATCAACAACAGATTTAAGTTTTGAGTAATTTCCATTAGTAGCAACTTCTGTCTGTAATTTCTTTTTAACTGTGTTCATAGTAGTCTCAATATCACTAAAGTATTTCCCTATATCAGATTTTTTAGTGTCAGCCTTAATACCAAAAGCACCAGAAACCATATCAGAAAGAGAAGTAAAAACATCTAAGAACCCTTTACCCAAATTAGCAATAGAAGTTAAGAATGTGGTTTTAGGATCCTCAGCCTTAGTACTGCCACTCCCACAACTAATAAGTAAAAATAAAGTCATCAATAATGCACAAAAAGTAATTCTTTTCATTATCACGTGCCTCCTTTATTACTCAGGAGGGCAAGATGGCTAACAAGCATTGAACAAAATAAAAACAGAAAATAAAAAAATAGATACACCTTTATTTACAAAGACTTTGGGGAATGTAACAATGCTCAAAGATAAATTATTTATTAATAAAATAATTTATTGGTTTTGGTAAAAAAATAACTGATATATAATCAATTAAATAAGGGAGATAATCAAATAAATTTACTTATTCAACAACGAATAAACTATGGACATTAATGTTAAAAAAATTCCTATATTAAGGGTAATAAGGGTACCAAACATCCAACCATGAAGTCTTAATGTACTCTTAAGTTCCATTTTGTTAATATCAATCTTATTATCCAGATCATTGAATTTAGTATCAATCTTGATGTTAAGATTATTCTCAACAGTATCAATCTTATTATCCAGGTCTTTAATGGCAGATTTTAATTCACTTTTAACATTATCAATCTTAGTATTAAGATTGTTCTCAACAGTATCAATCTTATTATCCAGATCCTTAATGTCAGATTTTAATTCACTTCTAACTGTATCAATCTTAGTATTAAGATTATTCTCAACAGAATCAATTTTAGTATCAAGGTCTCTAATATCAGATTTTAAGGTTGCCTCAACCCTTTGAATCTCAGCTTGTAATAGAGCTTCAACTTTTTCAAGCTTAAGGTTAAAAGTAGTCTCTAAATACTCAATATCCTTGTGTGTAAGCTCATTTTTATAATATCTGTAAGAGAGATCAATAGCAATATCTCTATTTATACCAGCTCTAGTAAGTTCTGCTATAACCATTTGTTGAGTAATTACTGGTTGTGCAAGTCCCATAAAAATCTCCTTATGTAATTATTATATAATACTTAAAGTATTATAGGACCCTTATTTTAGTAATATGTGATTTAAGAAAGTCCCTAACTATAACATAAAGTATTTAGTCTATTATCTTTAGTTTATCAAAAAGCTCAAATGTAGTTTTACCATCAATCTATTGTTAAAGAATTCCATCACTATGCTTTCGACCTGAATGATTATAAGATAGTAAAAAAGGAAAACCCCTCTCTTCATAGGGATTGTTTTCCTTTTGTTTTACCTACCCTCTGATTGTACAGGAGTCTCAATAAAATGAAGAATTTATTAAAAATTAGTAAATAATAATTTAATAAGTATTATTAAAGGGTTTTCGGGCAATATAGGTAATTCTCTAATGGAATTAGATAAAAGTGTTGAGAATTTCTTTTACGCATTTATGGAGTTATTCTAAGGTGCTTTGGATTGGATATTAATATAACTGTAGCTACAACTAAAGATGGAGTAGGATAACATTTGAAAGATTTAGGTAAAAAACTTGAAGGAACACCAGAAGAATTAGAAAAAATAGCAGATAAAGTAGAAAGATGTAGATAATGGCGGTTTATCAAACAAGTAAATTAGGAATGAGGTTGAAAAATCTAAGTCTACTTTAAATACATTTAAATATATTAAAAACAAATGTAAATTTGTTAGAAACAATAGGTGATAGTAATGTAGTAGGGGTATACACATATTTTTGCTTGTTCAGGAACAATAACATCGGATGATGAATTAAAGAAAACCTTGAAAGTATTTCAATCAATAGTAAAAGTCACAATGAATTTAGCTTTTAAAACACTAGGAAAGGATCTATAACATTATAATCAGTTTGGAGGGATAGATAATAAGGATAGAGTTAAGATATTAGCTACAAGTAAGTAATTCAGAAATACAAGAAGCAGGTAATGCAGCAGTAGCAGGGAAAATAACATTAAGTTTATTTGGTTACAGTATGTAAACTGGCATCAATTGTAGCAAGTACTGTAAAAAGAGGGGAATAAAGAAGTACAAGGAGTAAGAATAACAGCTAATAAATAAATTATTGGTAGCAGTGCAAGAGTTAATTATTAAGACATTAAAGAATACATTTGAAGTTGTAAGGATAAAATAAATTTTATGTGTTTGTGTTACACATATTTTTTATGTAAATATAGTTTTTTTTGATATGTCTTAAACATTAGATTTTATTTTCAATATTTCTGCCAGTAATTGAAAAATAATTTTGAGATTAGGTTTGTATAAATTTATATACATTATATATACATTATTTTGCTAGTTTAGTTGTAGTATTGTATTTAAACCCAACCTTTAATGCTGTTACCTTTGTTTTGAAATTTCATATATTTTTATATTAAAGTTTATTTATAATAAAGAAATTTGAAATATATTTATAGTATTCTTCTCTTAAAAGAAAGGAGGGATGTTTAATGAGAGGCTTATTAAGTGTTGTATTAATAATGGTTTTGTTTATAGGCTGTAATAGTGATGCAGCTGTTAGTTTATTAAGTGAAATTATGAAGTCTGGGACTTTTAAGCCTTATAAAAATATGATGTTAAATGAAGTTAGCCCTAATGATAATGAAATTTTAACGGTTTCTTCTGAGGCTATTGATAATTCTTTGGAAAAAGTTAGAGCAGCTTTTTATAGAGCTTTCGAAGCTAGAGATAAAGTTAATAAACTTTATACCCAAGGTTATTTTAAGGAAAGGGAGCTCAATTATGCTCGTATTGAAGCTTATGAAAATTGGCAAAAGTATTATAAAAATATGAGAGGAGCTGAAGAGGCTTTGGAATGTCTTTTAGATAAAGCTAGAGAAGCTTATGCTAAGAATAAGAATGAAAAAGGTGAGAAAGGAGCCCTTGAAAGTTGGATTATTGATAAAGATAAAGCTTTTGAAACTTTAGAAAAGCCTTATGAAGAGGAAGAAAAAGCCCGTAAAAATTTTGTGAAAGCTAACTCAGCTTATTCTGAATTTTATAGAACAGAGGAAGAGAATTTTAAGCAAGCTGTTGATATTTTGAAGAGAGCTGAAGAAGAAGCTTATAAATTGGCAGAGAATGTTCTTAAAAATTTGAATAATTCTGAGGAAATGAAAAAGGCTGTTGAAACTATTAAGGAAGATTATGAGGACTGAAATAAATAAAAGCTTACTATAAAAGTAGTTTAATATTGCAAAATGGATCGATTATCTTTAATTGTTTTGATAATAGCTATTTTATGGTAATGACATTAAATATCCTTAGTGAAATAATTTTTAATTTTAATTAAAAATTATTGTTAATGAAATACTTAAATTTATTGCATTTAATTTAGTTTTTTTTGTTTGTCTAATAATTTACTGAGTTGTCCGTAGGAACTATCAGGATTTTTGTTAACGTTTACTGTAATATTAAAGAAATGAATAAGGATTCATGGGTGATAACTATTGATAATAGGTGTTCTGTTATTCCCCTTGCTAAATGTGATTAGTGTATCAGGTTCAGTATAATATCTTAATGTTCTTTCATTTATTTCATCTCCTGAAAGTGGAAAAAATATCTCTTAAACTATAGATAATCATAAATGTTTCCTTTTTGATATTTTTTAGTTTTTAATGTTATAGAACATATTTTTATAAAAATAGAGCATAGTGAAAAAATGTATAAAAAAAGAGTTTTTATTTTTGTGTAAATAATATAATAGTTTAATTTTAACTAATTACAGGAGTGTTTCAAGCAGTATTCACTATAAGACTAAATTAACAGCATGAGTAGTGAAAATAGCTGAAGGAATTTTTGGTAAATTAAAGGCACAAGTTACTGCGACTGAGAAAGCAAATCAAACATTCTTAGACAAATTGAAAGTACGACTGGGGAGCGGGGAGGGACCTTGGTAAAGATGTTTCGACTTATGAGTATGCAAAAGAGGCTCTAATGAAGGAAAGTTTTGAAGATATTGAGTATGCTAACAATAGCAATAAGAATCACAATAGATCTAGGATTGAAGAATATTAAAAAGTGTTTGCTGCTGGTACTGGCACATTTTTACTTGAAGTCATTAAATGCATTTTAAAAGAAATTCCAAAGCAAACTGGAAAACAAAAAGACTACATTAATGATCATATACTTAAAAATATATATGGTTTTGAATATTTAATGGCACCATATGCGATTGCTCATTTAAAATTATGTCAATTCTTAAAGGAATTTTATGATTTCAAGTTTCCAAATGAATACTTAAGACCACAAATATTCTTAACAAATACTCTTCATATAACATCAATCTCAAGTCAGGAAAGTTTTAAAGCGTTCTTTCCTGCAATTAGCGCAGAGAATAAACTCGTTAATGAAATTAAAAATAAACCTATTTTGGTAATTCTTAGTAATCCTCCTTACAATACAGGATCAAAAAATAATAATGCTTATATCCTAAACTTAATTAAAAGTTATAAAACAATAAAGAATGAACCATTTAATGAAAAGGCAATAATTTCATTAAATGATGATTATGTAAAGTTTATTAGATTTTCAGAACATAAAATTGAAAGTGCTGATGAAGGCTTTCTAGGTATCATTACCAATAATGGATTTTTAGATAATATCATATTTAGAGGAATGAGATATCATTTACTTCAAACTTTTGATGAAATTTACATTACTAATTTGCATGGTAACTTAAGAAAAAAAGAAAAAACAGATGATGGTAGTAATGATGAAAATATATTTGATATTCAAACAGGTGTTGCAATTAGTATTTTTATTAAAAATAAAGACGAAACAAAGAAAAAAAACTTAGTCATCTAAGAATTAATCTAATAAACGCTCACCTACTAAAAGATACCAGTAAATTAGATAAAAATATTGGTATTCATATTTCAAATACCAATGAAAAACGTCTTGTACAAAAAATTGAATACGTAAAAGAAACAAAGGAACTTATTTATAATAATCACAGTAAATTTATAAATGTGCCTTGCAATGTATATGAATTTGTTATAGGCAGTTATCAAGTACTTAAAAACTATCTTAAATATAGAAAAGGAAGAGAATTAAGTATTGATGAAATTGAGCACCTTGAAAAGGTTATTCAAATAATTCAATATACGATTGATGTTCAAAAACAGATTGATTTGATAATTTATAATCTACAAGAATTTGATAGCTAACACTGCAAACTATAAACCAAACTATTATCTTATCACAAAACATTAGTATCGTTGCTTTATGATAAAGAAACTTGCAAGACAAAGAAGTACTTAAATAAACAAAGTTGCTTTAGCTCTCATCAAATAGGTAATCAAATTGTATATCTTGAATCAAAACTATAAACAAATTTATCTTCCTAAACTCTTCAAACAATTTAGGTAACAAATGTATTCAATTAACAATATCAAATGGAAAATACTTTCAATCCCATTTGCATCACTTGAGATAACTACCTTTAATTTTAAATTACTAATAATTACAATTGTGCCCTATATTTGAACGTACTATATGTGTATAGTATAAACTAAATGCTATTTTTCAAAAAAACACATAAGACAATATCTTTAGAACAAACTACCCATTTTTGCCTTAAAAAACTTTCAAGCATTGAACAATTATTTTATAATTAGCCTTAGCATTCAAACCGTGAAAACGACTTATATAGCATTAATAAAAATTTTTATTTAAATTCTACAATTTTAAATTTTTCCCAAGCTTCTATCTCATCAAGAAGGTATAATTCATCTTCATGTATTTTACCCACCACATTAACGAGACCATTATTAGGTGTATCTTTGAGTGCTATTTGAAATTCTCCACTATATCCTAAATATTTTGAAGAATCTATTAATAAATCGCCTCTTTTAATCTCCTCAGGTGAATGTACTATTAAGTTTTCATCCTTATAGTATTCTCTGGACTTGGTTGACCTAATTCTATAAGAAGTAATATCTCCTCTGTTAAAATGTAAATTATCTAAAATTATTTCTCTTTCTATATAAGTTATATTAGGATTTAATCTGGCTCTCAATTCTAATATATACCTATTTACTCTAGATACTTTCTCTAGCTCTAAATCACTTGGAAAGCAATTTGAGATTAATACAGTGTCCATACCTTCTCTAAAGAGATCTTTAGTTTGAATCTCAATGTCTTTATTTCTATGTTCTTCTAATGTTGGAACACCATCTTTGTTAATTCCTCTTACATCTTCTTCTGCTACAGTTGAAGTTACAAATGCGGCTGTTGGTACCGAGTTAAGCTTAAATGCTTGCGTTTTTTTTCTAAAAAACTCTCTTGAAAGGCCTGTATATTTATGAGGATAAAAGTTATGACATCCAAGTAAATTATCCTTATTTGGCCTAAAAAACATTATTGTATTCATATGATTGTTGATGCTAGTCATATTTAATTCAATTTTTAAGTCATGATCATTAAAAGTCATTAAGGCTTCTTCAATTCCTGTAAATGAATCGTCAAGTCTAATACCCCATACCCCAAGTTTTTTGAAATAATCAAGTTTATAACAATTTCTCAGATCTCTTAAGTCAATGTTAAGTTTCCTAAAAATTTCAGGAGTAACATCTACAACTGACCTCATATTATATTGTCTTGCTACATCAAGCACTTCCTTAAAGGCAATAAATTCATCACCATCAATATAAAGCAACGATGTAAAAACTCTTGTAAAACCCAAAGATGCACTTTTTTCAATATACTCCTTAATTTTACTTGTTGAACTTACAGTTGGATATATCGATATTCCTATTTCTCTCATTTCATACCTCCTAAACTTTATTTGCAGACAATGCATTAATAGCAAGCTTTAGTACATTCTCACCATTCATTGTTCCATAATCAATTGTATTTATTAATTCAAGGGGAATCCCTTTTGGTTTTGTGATTTCTTCTAGTTTACCTTTTTTAAATCTTATTTGTGGTGCTACCAAAGCAATATCAAAATTATCAATTATTTCAATAAATTTTGCTTCTGCTACCGAATCAATATTTGCATCTATATTATTATCTTGAGCATATTTTGCCATTCTTTGCATTAACATACTAGTAGACATACCAGCTCCACATACAAGTAATATATTCATAATTCCTCCTTATTTTTTAAGTTCGTTAATCGCTTTATAAACAGTTATTAATTCCTCAAAAATACTTAAGTCAGAAACTGCTGACATCAAATGATCTTCAGCATGAATTAAGATAAATGGTATTTTAATAAACTCTGGATTTGTTACTGAATATTGAATCACATCTTTATGTGAATCATATGCTTTTGCAAGAGACGCCCTACTCATCTCCATCATTTCTTGTGATTTTTCATAATTCCCAGTTTTAGCTGCATCTAGCGCTTCTCTTAAAAAGCTTTTAGCTTCCCCAGAATATGCTACAACAGGCATACTTACATTATCTATTAACTCTTCGGTCGTATATTTTTTATTAATCATAACATGTTAAACTATAAATATATAGTATTTACAGTTTAACATGTTATGATTAATAAATACAATTATTATTAATAAATTTAATTAAATTTAATTAAATTTAATTATTAAATAAGGAGATTTTTATGAACTTTCAAGAATTTATTGAGAATAAATTAATACCTATTGCAAGCACAACTGCTTCAAATAAATACTTAAGTGCCATCAAAAATGGATTTATAGCATCAATGCCGTTTTTAATAGTAGGGTCTTTCGTACTCCTTTTAGTTAATTTACCTTTAGTTGATCCTAATAATTTTTTATACCAACAGTGGTATGTTGATTTGATGAGTAAATATAAAGTAAATCTTATTCAACCATTTTATGTAAGTATGGGTATTATGACTATCTTCGTGTCCTTTGGCATTGGATATAGTCTGTCAATCTCCTATAAGATAAATGGTATTACGGGTGGTCTTTTATCTCTCTTTACATTTCTCATTTTATGCGGTCAATCAGATCAGATACCTTATGGAGGAGATGTGCCTAAATGGGCAATTTTACCTGGAACATCGTTTCCCATTATCGATGCTAGATATCTTGGTGCACAAGGAATATTTACAGGTATTATTGTTGCCATTTTATCAGTTGAACTGTATAGGTTTTTAATGAATAAAAGAATAATAATCAGGCTTCCAGAAAGCGTGCCTCCTGCAGTTGCAAGATCATTTGAAGCCTTAATTCCTGTAATTTTACTTACAATCATTGCTCAAACTATAAATATTGTGGTTCAAAGCACAACTGGTACTTTACTGCCAGAGATAATGATGAATATATTCAGACCAATGCTGAATATTAGTGATACTTTATTTGGCTCTTTAATGATTGTCTTCATAATTCACATATTTTGGTTTTGTGGTATTCATGGAGGTGCTCTTGTTTCAGTCTTTTTAAGTCCAGTAAGTTTGACAAATCTTGAAATTAATGCAAGGGCTTTGTCAAATAATCTCCCACTGCCTCATATTTTATCTGGAGGATTTCTTGATGCGTTTGTACATATCGGTGGAAGTGGAACAACACTTGGACTTACTATTGCCATGATAATGAGCAAGGTTCCACACCTAAGAAATATTGGTAAACTTGCACTGGCTCCTGCCATTTTTAATATCAATGAACCTATCATTTTTGGTGCCCCAATAGTTTTAAATCCCATCTTAGGCATTCCTTTTATATTAGTTCCTTTGATCAATACAACTATTGCATACTGCTTAACAAATTTTGAATTAATTGAGAAAGTTAGCACTTTACTGCCTTGGACAACTCCATCAGCAATTTCAGCTTTTATTTCTACAGGCCTTGATTTGAAAGCCCTTTTATTGTCCTTATTATTATTGACACTCTCTATTTTAATTTATTTACCGTTCCTAAAAGCTTATGAAAAAGTACTCTTAAAACAATCAAAAAAGTTATAAAAAAAATATTAAAATAGAAAAAATTAGAGATAATAATAATTTCTATTCAATAATGATTAAAGATTAATCAAACTAAAAGAATAAAAATTAGACTTAAAAGTTAATAGCAAGTTAAATTTGACATTTAATAAAAAAATTATATAAAAGTAATACAATTTAATGCAAACATTTAGATCTTTATAGATAACTCTTGAAAAAGAGTTATCTATAAAGATCTAAAATCTTCATAGACGATCCATAAAGGATGTGTCTAAAATGAACACATGCCATTAATAATAAATTACATCAAATTTAAAATAATATCAACTATTGTTTTTAACAATTTACATTTTTTCAAATTTCAATAAAAATGATCATTGATAGACAGGTGTTTTATATTGCTTTAAATCAATTTTTTTTTAAAATAAATATGTTCTTTTAAAAACTCTTTTATAGATTATTTATCTTAATACCTAAATTTTCTAGCCTATTGCTAAATTCCATTTTAACGAATTCAATACCTTTTTTAAACTTTCCCTATATTAATAATTTGTTGTTCTAACAATTTTATCCTTTCTCTTAAGACTGCACAGCTATAATCGTCACTATGAAGGAAAATAAAATCTATCATTTCAACAAATAAACCTCTCATTCCAAACCTCTTCTCCAACCTTCTGTTCTATACACTAAATTACTCATAAAGACTCCTCATTCAGCTTTTTTACTTCTCAAAACCTTTAAATTCATTTATAAATTCCTTTAGTAAATCTTTTTTATGCAAAAATAGTCTATCTAATATAAACTCAGTAAGTCTTACATTTTTCTTATAAAAATCATAACTTTCTTGATTTTTAAGTTGAAATCTTAATGCTTTTATTGGACTTAGTCTTACTTGTTTTAGCGTTAAACCTTCCTTAGCGTGTATATAGTGAAGAGAATCATGGATACCATTCTCAATTATATATTGTTCTTCAACCAATCCTTCCTGCATGGCATTTGCTATTTTCAAATAAACGTAGACTTGACTTTTTGCAAGTCTATAACTTTTTATAAAACTATCAAAAGTCTTATATCCATCCAATTTATAAAACTCATTATCTTTTATTTCTTTTAAAATTTTAATACTATCTATTTTATGAAAAATCTCTTTTCTAAAATTGGCTTTTAATCTCTCTTTCAAAGCATTATAATACAAAATTTTTTCTTCATTAGTAGATAACAATTTTTGCTCATCAGGATCTTCTTCATCTACTAAAACCCTTTTATTTAGCTCAATCTTCATACAAATTCCTCCGTTAACACAATCCGTCCGGAATCCGGACAATCATGCTCAATATATTCTTATATTTGCTTTAAAAGTTTTGATAATGCATCTTCGTATTCCTTGATATAATCCTTACTTAAATCAAAGTTTTCATTTTTTGCAATTTTTTTATTTAAATCTTCTCGTTCGTGAATAAACCCTAAAAATCCTTTTTTCGACTGAACATATTTTAACAACTGTTTATGAGTATTATTTTTTTTAAATCTTGTTATAAGAATGAAAATCGGAAGTTTTATCCTTAACTTTTTCATATAAAATTCCAACAAATCCAGACTTTCAATTGACCACTTTTCAGCTGTCATTGGAACTATTACATAATCACTGGATAATAGGGCATTTGCCAATGTAAACTCTAAACTAGGATTTGTGTCAATTATTATATAATCATATTCTGTTTTCAAAAAAAGCAAATTATCTCTTAATCTCAACTCCTTAAGAGGTATGGATTCACTAGCAAACTTATGTAAGCTTAAATAACTAGGTATTAAATCTAAATTGTCTTTGAGATTCACAACAGATTCATTAATATCTAATCTTTCTTTCAAAACTCTATATATATTTTTACTTACAATACTAATTTTTTTATTTGTAAATTCTTTATAAAAATAACTAGTAGTTGATGCTTGTGTATCGATATCAATTAATAATACTTTGTACTTTCTTGCTAGGAGCGTCGCCAATATAATTGCACTTGTACTTTTCCCAACACCTCCTTTAATTGATGCGATCGTTATTACTTTTGTTTTTTTTCTATCCATTTAACTATATTTCCTTTTTCTGATAATGCCTTGTCATAAAACTCATATACTTCCTTTTCTAGTCTCATTATTATCGCAAGTAATGTTTGGCAATACGTTGTATTTATTTTTTCTCGTTTAATCAAAGAAGAAATTCCTTTAATATAGCAAAAGATACTTCCCTTTTTGAATCTAAACTCCATGTAATAGACCTTTGAAAAGGTGGATGTTTTGAGGATTCCATTATCTTCATATCTTCTTATAATATTTCTTATTGGTTTTCTATATCCGTAGTGTATGCCTAAAAATTTATCATCTCTTTTCAAAGGAAATAGATAGAATATACATTTTTTGTCTTTAAAAAGTTCCTTTAAAATAATAAAGAATTTATCGTTTTTACTTTTGTCTACTCCAAATATATAGAAATCCTTTGTGATTTTTGTGTGATATAGTGTCCTATCGTTTTTTGTCTCTACCTGAATGAAAATATTATTTTTTCTTTCAACTTTGTTTAATGTACATGCCATATTTTATTTTTTTGACTCCATTTGATCGTCATAAAATTTAATGGTGAATTCTTTAATATCTAGATATTCTAACCATTTTTTTGTTCTTATTACACTGTCTTTATATCTTTTTTTGTTTGCATTTTCTTCTATTTTGTCTAAATATCTCATTGTTTTCCATTTAGACACATTCCTTATCAGATAATCTGTGTTGTTTGTTAGTTCACTTTTTATTTCTTTTTCTATTTTTTCTTTATTATTTATATATTTTTTATTATTAGTTATATTATGACTAACATTTTTGGTTGCGTTTTTAGATTTAAAAATTTTAACCCCCTTGTTTTTTAAGTATCTTTTTTGTGTTTCTTTTGTAAATGTGAATATTTTATTTGCATCGTATTCGATAATTTCTTGTTTGGCTTTAAGTAGCCTTTTTAAATTGTTAACACTATATTTGGTTATTGTATATCTTATATATGAACCGTTTCCTTCACCTAGTCTTAATAAAGTTTTTTTAATAATGCTTTTATTGCATAAAAAGGTTAAATCTTTTCTTAAAGTTCTAAGTGTAATTTGTTTAAGATCATCTTTAGATAAAAAAATGTTTAATGTATTTAAAATTATTGTTTGATTGTATTTAATTGATTTTTTCTGAAAGTATCTAAGTATTGATAGTATTTTGTAATACCTATTATGATAGTCCTTTAATGGTTTTGTGTAGGTATTATCCTTAAAGTTTGTGTTGTTCATTTGTTTTCTCCTTTATGGATATTTATATCATTCATAATAACGCAATACCCGTTAAAAAGTAAACTGTTATTTTAATAAAAATATTTTTTGTTAAATTATTTTTATTTGTGTAACATATTGCTTGTAGAGTATCTATTGTTAAGGGTAATAGGTGTTTTTTAGGCAAGAGCACAAGGTGTTCTCGGGACCCTTTAATAAATCCTGACTATTGTACTTTACAATTGCTCTATTTATCATTTTAGTAGTTTTGTACTTTGTAATGATATTTGTTTACTTTTAAAATTTAATTTTTTCTACTCTGTCAACTACAAATTATTTTTTTCTCTTCTTTGAAGATTTTTGTAATCAGTTTAGATTGACTTAGTTGTGTCTCTCTTAAATCTCTCTTTTTAATTGCCTTTCTTAAATACATTTTTTTAAATTTTACCTTTATTTTTTTATTCTTATTTATTTGTTGTCATAAGAATAACTACCTAGTATGTTACACATGTTAGGTAGTTATTATATTATTTAATTATATTATTTAATTATATTATTTAAATTACCAAATTTCTTTATCATTATTCCTTTGTTTAAAGGCATAACCGATGAATTTTTTCATTGTAAAAGTTGGAACAGATTTCCTGAACCATAGTATGAAAGATCTCTTTTAAGGTTTTCAAGTATTGTTTCATTACTATGTTCATTAGAAATGTGCTCTGGAGTAGATTTAAAAAATATGTATATAGCGTTAATTCCATCATGACCATATTTATTACCATCGTCACCTTGAGAAGGTTCGGTTTTATTGACGTGACAGTCAATAGCATCACTTATATAAATATCAAAATCTTTATTACTTGCTTTTAATTTTTTTTTATCATCTAAAAATTTATAAGCAATAGTAAAAGCATTAGCTAATTCTTTTTGTTTTGGTATTTTACCATAAAGTCAATTCAAAAAATTTAAGTATTTATTCAGTCTATTTTTGTTAAGTTGATGCTGTGGTGCTAAAAGTACCTTGTTAAATGCATTTTTTAGTGAATTAAATTTTCTTTTTTCATCATCGGTCAGAGTTATAACCGTTTCTATGTTTCTAGGATTTCTTTTTTGTAAACCATTTCTAGTCTCTTTAGAGCTATTTAGTGATTGCACTGTATCTGCTTCATTTTTTTGTATTTTTGCAAAAAAAATGTACCGCAAAGTATTAATAGTTTTATAAATTTAACCATATCATTCTTTCTCCTTTTTTAACCTTTAGATAATAGGATAAACTAGTTATTTTAATAATGTATAGATATTTGTGTGAATGTAAGTGGTATATTGATTGTGTAAAGTTTACTTTTTGTTATGGAGTTTATGTTTACTTAAATGGCGGTCAAAGAAGTATGAATAGGTTAAAGGAATTATTTGATGAGTATGTTGCATCTTTCAGTGAAGGTAGGCTTAACGGATACTCAAATTGTGCTTATTTATAAAAACTCTGAGTATCTTAAAGAAGAGTTTGATATAAAGTGAAAATACTTGGAGGATAAAATTAAGAATGTTAAAGAGAAACTTAGTGGTAAAATAGATACTAAAAATTTAATGAGCTTGATGATAAGATTGATATTAAAAAAATGGAATTTGGTAGTGCATTAAGACTATATAATTGAATATTTGAAATAATTATTACTATGAATTTAGGAATTTTTATTGACACTAATCTTTGAATAAGTAATTTTAAGTAATTAAAATCCTTATTACCTTTTTTTTAAACAAAAAAAATTAGCAAAAAAATTAATTATTGAATTATGTTTAGTCTTCTTAAAGGTTAAGAGAATTTAATGGGTTTAGGCAGAACCCTAAAAAAATATGAAAACAAGTGCAGTGTATTATTTACTTGGTGTGAGTGTGATATGGCCGCTAAATTAGAATTAGCACATACTTTCACTGCTTCATATATCTTATAAAGAGTAAATTGCCTGAAGACCAAATTTAGATGAGTGTGTATAAAATATCATCAAAATGTGTTATCCTCAAGAAGATAAATATTATTTTTACTATAATGGACAAGCCATATTACGCAGAAAATCATCCTGTTTACCGTCATAATAATGGTTTTTATGGTTATACTTATTATTAAGGAGAAGGTGAGGAAAACAATATTTGTGAAATGATGGATAATGACAATCATCAAAGATAGTAAAGATAATAGTGTTACTTTAGATTTATTATTAAGTTTATTTATTAATGAAGATGTTTCTCTTTTAGGTATGCTTAGAGGCCAGTTTCAAATTGAAGTAGATGATAGTCTTTTTTAGCAGTTGCTTGATATCGTAATATTTGCACAGAATAAGAAAATATATGAAGAATTAATATTATTTGCTCAAGTATGGCTATTATTGATATAATGTTTTATTTTGGAGGTGAATATGAAAGGATTAATTCTTTAAATAAGCGAATTGGTATTAGCAATCATGATTTTTCATATCATTTTATTAATTTTAAAAAAAATAAATTTTGTAATTGTAATAAAAATTTATGATAGAGTGTAAGCATCAAAGATATTATTTTTATTCATTATTTTTATCAGAATTTGCAAGGACATTGCCACATGCTGTTTTAACTATTATTTTAATAAATAAAGGTTTGCAATTGAGAGATATTGCTATAGTGCAAATGTTTTATATGTTAGCAATTATTTTTTTTGAACTTCCTTCAGGTATAATATCAGATATTTTTGATAGAAAAATTGTTTATTTATCATCGATTTTTTTATCAATGATTGCTTATTTTATTATTTTTCAAACATCATCATTTATAATTCTTTGTATTGCTTGGTTTATATATGGTATGTCATCTGCAGTTAATACTGGTACAATTGATATTAGTTTTACTCGTGTATATCAAAGTAATTCGAAAAAGTTAAAAGCATTTATATCATCTATGAAAATAATTTTAGGTATTGGTGCTATTTCAGGTGGATATGCAGGAAGTGTATTATTTTTATATGTTGATAAAAAAATTTATCTTATTTCATTATTTCTGTATCTAGCCTCATCTTTAATTACAATTTTTTTTATATCAAGTGATAAAAATACGGATCATAAGAAGGAATGTTTAAAATTATATATTAATCAATTTAAAAATAATGTGATCACTTTATTAAAGTCTAAAATACTCATAGAGTTATTTATTTTAATAAGTTCTATTCAGTTTTTTTTTCAACCTTTTTATTTGTACTGGCAAGCAATTTTTATTGACAAAAATGTTCCTATTAGTATATTTGGAATTATATATATATTATTTCGTTTATCAAATATTATAGGAGCATGGGTATTTAAAAAACTTAAACATTCAAGTTATGATTCTTATGCTATTTTGAGTATAATATTTTTATTATCAATTTTAATAAAAATAGTTTCACATATTTACATATTTATTACTGTAATGACGTTTCTAGTAGTTTTAGTTTCTATTTATTCTAATAATTTAGAATATTTTTTACGAAAAAATATAGATTCAAAAGTCTTAGGGACTATAACTTCTATTAATAGTACAATATCTCGTTTATTTTCGCTTTTAGTATTGACAGCATGTTCAATTTTAGCTAGCTTTATGAGCATAATAAATACATTTATTTTATTAATACTTATTTTTTGTATTTTGTCTATTCTTGTGATATATGAGTTTACGGATTATAAAAAATAAGACATAAAATAAATAATGAATACTTTCATCAAGTAGTTATATGATTTTGGTATATTGGCACAAATTTATAGTTTTTTATTAGTTTTCCTCTATAGCGTTTAATCTCTTTTTTTCCTTTTTATCACAACTTAACTTTTTTCTCTTCTTATAACATTTTTGTAATCAATTTAATTTATTCCTTTCTCTAATTCTTTTGTGAGAATTTTTATTTATTTGTTTCGTTTTGTTCTTGTTTTTGCTTGCTTTATTCTCTCTTAAATCTTTCTTCTTTAAATACGCTTTCTTGATTTTTCCCAAAATAACACCTGAATTTTGTGTTATGGGTCTTGTTTATCCATCTGTTTCACAAGCGCTTGATGCTTGTTCTTTAAATTTATATAAATCATTACTATTACCTTCAAATGAATCTTTTACTACTTGTTTAAAAATTTCATTTTGTTGGCTAGCATTATGGCCTGTACATTTTGCAATCTCACTTTGTATATGATTTAGTGCAAACTTTATCTTAGATTTGTCAAAACTTAAAAATTTTTTGAAATCATTATCATCACCCATAGCTCCTTTTAAGAAGTCTAATCCTTGTTTTCGGTTATACTTATTAAATCAATTGTAGATGTGGTTCTTAAAGACAAGGGGAATCCTGAGGCGGGGGATAATAAAAAGGCTGAAGATGGTGATAGCGCAAGGAATAATGACGGTGCAGGTAAATTGTTTTATGGTAGTACTGGAGCTGGTGCGGATGATAAAAAAGCAGCAGCTGATGCAGCTAAAGCTGTTGGTGCTGTAACTGGCGCTGATATTTTACAAGCCATTTCTAAAGGTAATGAAAGTGGTGCTGCTAGGTTAGCTAAGAATTCTGCTGGTATTGCTGTTTCCGGTGTTGCTGCTCCTAAAGATGCGAAAGTTGCAGGAGGTATTGCTTTAATAGCTATGGCTAGAGATGGTAAATTTGCTAATGCAAGTGCTGATGATCAAGGGGCTGTTGCTTCTGAAATTAAAGGTGCAGCAATCAGTGCAGTAACTAAGGCTTTAGATACTTTAACTATTCCAATAAGAAATACTATTGACGTGGGACTTAAGGAAGTTAAAGATGCAATAAAAATTAATTCTACTAATACTCCTGTAACTACTGATAAGCAGGTTCCTGAAACTAAAAGTTAATAATCAGAATTAATAACAATATACATAACTAAATAAAGTCATTTTAGGAAAACTATTCTCTTCATGAAAACCGTTTTCTTTTTATCTATATCTTGTAATAATACTCAGGTTTAAATATTATTGATAGCAATCCTTTAACAACAGATTGATGGTAGAACTACATTTGAGTTTTTTTATAAACTAAAGAAAATAGACCTAACACTTTGTGTTGAAGATAGGGATGACGTTTTTGGTCATGGGAATGTGACTAAAACATTTCTTAAACTTAGAGCGGGTATGAGTCATAATTTTAAAATTGCTCCAATTAAACCTATAAGTAATAAATTTACTAGAATTGCTACGTTAATAGAACCATTTGCTACATCTAAACTTAGTATTATGGATTATTCAAGTAAGTCAGCTATATCTGATATTTATAAATACAAAGGAGATGGTAAGGGTGATGATTCATTAGATAGCATGTAAGCATCATATATGTTATTGACTTTGGGTATTCGTAATCTTAAAGCACATTTTACTAAGATAAGGTTCCTATAACACTTAAGATATTATATAATAATTAAATAAGGAGTGTTTTTATGGAACTTGCTCAACCAGTAATTACTCAACAAATGGTTATAGCAGAACTTACTAAAGCTGGCATTAAGAGAGATATCGCTATTGATCTGTCTTACAGATATTATAAAAATGAACTGACTTATAAAGATATTGAGTATTTAGAGACTACTTTTAACCTTAAGCTTGAAAAAGTTGAAGCTCTATTACAAGCTGAGATTCAAAAGGTTGAGGCAACCTTAAAATCTGATATTAGAGACTTGGATAATAAATTCGATACTAAATTCAATGAACTCGATAATAAGATTGATACAGTTAGAAGTGAATTAAAATCTGACATTAAAGATTTAGATAATAAGATTGATGTTAACAAAATGGAACTTAAGAGTACACTAAGACTGCATGGTTGGATGTTTGGTACCCTTATTACTCTTAATATAGGAATATTCTTAGCATTAATGTCATTATTAGTAAAGTAAATTTATTTAATTATCCCTCTTATTTAATTGACTTTCTGTTAATTATTTTTTTTACAAAGTTATTTAATTTTTTGTTAAAAACAATCATTAGAATTAATTGTTGTATCACACACAGTATCTGAAATGTTAAAATATTTAATGCTTTTAGTTTTTGTTTTTATTCTTATCAAAGTTTGTTAGCCATCTTGCCTTCCTGAGTTGAGTAAAAAAGGAGGCACGTAATAATGAAAAGAATTACTTTTTGTGCGTTATTAATGACTTTATTTTTACTTATATCTTGTAATAATTCAGCTTCTTCTCCTAAAGATGGACAAGCGGCTAAATCTGATGGCACTCTTATTGATTTAGCTACAATAAGTTCGAAAATAACAGAGGCTGTTGCTTTTGCTAAAGATGTTAAAGAAGTTCATACCTTAGTTAAATCCATTGATGAGCTTGCTAAAGCTATCGGGAAGAAAATTAAGTCAGATGGGCAGTTTGATACTGAGTCAGGTAAAAATGGATCATTGCTTGCAGGAGCACAAAGTATAATGTTAGCTGTAAAGGCTAAGTTAGGACATTTAGAGAATAAAGAAGGATTTTCTACTGAACTAAAGCAAAAGATTACTGATTCTAAGACAAAAACAGAAACTTTCTTAACTAAATTGAAAGACAATCATTCTGATCTTGGTAAAAATGAAGCTACTGATGATGACACAAAAAAAGCTATAAAGAAAGATAATGATGATAAAACAAAAGGAGCTGAAGAACTTATTAAACTAAACACAGCAATTGATGCGTTGTTCACAGCTGCTGAAGATGCAGTAACAGCTGCAATTACACAGCTTTCAACCCCTGCTAAGTCAGCATCTTCTGCTAAATCTAACTAAGGATAAACAAGTTAATTTATTATTATAAGATTACTTTTTAATCAATCGTAATTATCTGATAAAATAAAGTCTATAAATAATAAGCTAGGAGTATGTTTCTCTTAGCTTATTTTGTTTTGCTTTCTCTATTTACTTGCTTTACTACTTTATTATTATATTTTTTAGATTTCTTTGATTTCTTTTATCTTTTAGACTTATATTTATGCATTGATTTTATCTTGTTTTATCACTTAATAATAACTTATATTTCTTATTTTTACTTATTAGTTGTGGCAGTGGTAGTGTTAAGGCTGAGGATCCTCAGAGTAGATTCTTAAAATCTGTTATTAGTTTAAGTAATGACTTCTTCAATGTTTTTACTTCCTTTGCTGATATGGTAGGTAGTGTGTTAGGGTTTAATACTAATACTAAAAAGTCTGATGTTGGGAACTACTTTAAGACCGTTCAGAATACTGTACAAGGAACTAAGGATAAGCTTAATAAAATTGTAGAAGACATGAAATCTGAGAATAATCCTAATGCAGATGCTACTGATATCGCTGTAAAAGCTCTAATTACTAATACTCTTGATAAGATAATTGAGGGTGCAAAAACCGCTAGTGAAGCTATTAGTGATGCTGGTGCGGCTGGTGATGCTAACAATTTGAAAAAAGTTGCAGCTGATGCAGCTAAGGCTGTTGGTGCAGTAACTGGGGCTGATATCTTAAAAGCTATGGTTAAAAATACTGATGCTGTTAAATTGGCTACTAATAATACCGTCTCTGCTGTTGGTGTTGCTACTGCCAATAATTCAAAAGATGCAATTGTTGCAGGAGGTATTGCACTGCGAGCTATGGCTAATGATGGTAAATTTGCTGGTTCTAGTGATAATGCTAATGCTGATGCTAAAAAAGTAGTAGAGGGAGCAGCTATAAGTGCAGTAACTAAAGTACTAGATACTTTAGCTATTGCTATAAGAAACACTATTGATACAGAATTTAAGACCGTTAAAGAAGCAATGAAAATTAATCCTAATAATACTCCTTTAACTACTGATAATACAACCTCTGAAGCTAGAACCAATAATCATAATTAATAATAGATACATAACTAAATAAATTCATTTGAGGAAAATTTTTCTTTTCATAAGAACTGTTTTCCTTTTAGTTATATTATACTAATAACTTTATTTTTACTTCTTAGCTGTGGCAGTGGACAACTTCAGGCTGAGAAATTGGCTGCTGAGAGTAAGAATACTTTCTTAGATTCATTAGTTAAGATATAACATGGGTTTTACGAGATTTTTGGTAATGCTTTTGGATTTACAGCAGTTAAATCGGGTGATAAGAGAAGTAAAGTTGGTGAACACTTTGAGAAGATAAAAAAAGGTTTAGGTGATACTAAGAATAAGTTAAATGAGTTATCAAATAAAATATCTGAAGCAAAAAATGCTAATAGCAGCACAATTGAAGCTGTTAAGGGTGTAATTAGCAATGCAAATGATGTCTTTGAACAACTAATTACTTCTTTAACTAAACTTACTGATGTAACTAAGGATGGTTCTGACATTGGTGATACTGCTAGTGTTGCGGCTGCAGTGGCTGCTGATAAGACTAGTGTTGATGCTATTATTAAAGAAGTTAAAGCTATTATTGATGAAGCAAAGAAATCTGGAATAGAAATCAAGTCTGGAGAGGCTGGTAATGCAGTAAATGCTGCTGCTAGTGCTCCTGCTGCAATTGGAAGTAATAATGCAGGTCAGGGAGCTGGTGCGGCTACTAATGCTGACTTAGCTGCTGCTGGTGATGTTGAAGCAGTTAAAGCAGCTGCTGTAACTGCTGTAAATAAAATATTAGGAATACTTGACTTAATAATTAGGAAAACAGTATCAATCAATCTAGATAAAGTAAGAGAAGCAGTTAAGGGAATACAATATTCTGAAACTACAACTGAATCAACTGAAGCTAGTACGACTACTCAACCTACTGCTGCTAAATAAATTCTCTAATTAAATAATTTGAATAATAAAGTCATTTTAGGAAAACTCTTCTTTTCATAAGAATTGTTTTCCTTTTTTACTATTTGTAATAATACTCAGGTTTAAATAGTATTGACAGCAATCCTTTAACAACAGATTGATGGTAAGGTTACATTTGAGCTTTTGATAAGATAAAAAAAACAGACTAAATACTTTATGTTATAGTTAGGGACTTTCTTAAAGCACATTTTACTAAAATAAGGTTCCTATAACACTTAAAATATTATATAATAATTACATAAGGAGTGTTTTTATGGGACTTGCTCAACCAGTTATTACTCAACAAATGGTCATCAATGAACTTACTAAAGCCGGTATTAAGAGAGATATTGCTATTGATCTGTCTTACAGATATTATAAAAATGAACTGACTTACAAGGATATTGAGTATTTAGAGACTACTTTTAACCTTAAGCTTGAAAAAGTTGAAGCAACCTTACAAGCTGAAGTTAAATCTGTCAAGATCGAACTGGATAATAAGATTGATACTGTTGAGAATAATCTTAATACTAAGATTGATAATGTTAAAAGTGAATTAAAATCTGACATTAAGGATCTGGATAATAAGATTGACACTGTTGAGAATAATCTTAACACCAAGATTGACACTGTTGAGAATAATCTTAACATCAAGATAGATACTAAATTTAATGAACTGGATACTAAGATTGATGTTAACAAAATGGAACTTAAGAGTACATTAAGACTTCATGGTTTGATGTTTGGTACCCTTATTACCCTAAATATAGGAATATTTTTAACATTAATATCCATAGTCTATTCATTGTTGAATAAATGAATTTAAATTAATTAAACCTTTTCTTTCTTTGACTACATATCAGTTATTTTTTTAGAAAATTATTTAATTTTTTGTTAGAGACAATTAATATCTGCTAATTTTCTCATTGTATTTAGTTTTTGCAAGGTTACAGTATCTATGCTTTTAGCTTTTTTTATTTTGTTCGAAGCTTGTTAACCATTTTGCCCCTTGAGGTAATAAGGAGGCACGTGATAATGAAAAGAATTACTTTTTGTGCGTTATTAATGACTTTATTTTTACTGCTTAGTTGTGGAAGTGGTAGTTCTAAGACTGAGGATCCTAAAACTATATTCTTAACTTCTATTGCTAATTTAGGTAAAGGGTTCTTAGATGTTTTTACTTCCCTTTCTGATATGATCACTGGGGCTTTTGGTATTAATGCTGACACTAAAAAATCTGATATAGGGAAATACTTTACTGATATTGAGACTACTATGAACACAGTTAAAAAAAAGTTACAAGAGGAAGTTACTAAGAATGGTAACTATCCAAAGATAAAGGGAGTAGTTGATACATTTATTACTAACACGTTAGATAAAATTGCTGAAGGAGCTAAAACAGCAGCTAAAGGGGCTGAAGGTAGTGATGCTATTGGTGGTGCTCCTACAACTGGTCAGGATCCTGCACCTGCTGATGCTACAAGTGTCAAAGCACTTGTTAAAGGAATTAAAACAATAGTTGGTGTAGTTTTAAAAGACAATGAGGGAAATGCTGCTGCTACTAAAACAGCAGAAGATGATAAAAAAGACATTGGAAAATTATTTGAAAAGAAGGATAGTGGTACTGAAACTGAGGCTGCTAAGGCTAGTGCATCAATAGGAGCAGTAACTGGGGCTGACATATTGCAAGCTATTGCGAAATCTGGAGAGACTGCTGATAATAACAAAAATATTGAAGATGCTACAGATGCTGCAAGTATTGCTGCTGCTAAAAAAGAAGATGATAAAAAAGAGATTAAAAATGATGCAAAAAAGGATGCGGTTATTGCTGCTGGTATTGCACTGAGAGCAATGGCTAAGGATGGTAAATTTGCTGCTAAGGCTGAAGAGAAATCTGCTCATGCAGTTAATGGTGCAGCAGCTAGTGCTGTTGGTAAGACTTTGAGTACTCTAATAATAGCAATAAGGAATACTGTTGATACTGGTTTAAAGACAATAAGCGATGCTCTTGCTACAGTTACACAAGAAGATAAGTCTGCAGATTCTACTACACCTACAGATGCAGCAACTGGTGGACAGTAACAATAAAGAATTATTAATAAAACATAACTAAATAAAGTCATTTTAGGAAAACTATTCTTTTCATGAGATTTGTTTTCCTTTTTTACTATTTGTAATAATACTCAGGTCTAAATAGTATTGATAGCAATCCTTTAACAACGGATTAATGGTAAGACTGCATTTGAGCTTTTTGATAAACTAAAAAAAATAGACTAAACACTTTATGTTAGATTTAGGAACCCTTTTAAATCATATTTTACTAAAATAAGGTTCCTATAACAGTTAAAATATTATATAATAATTACATAAGGAGTGTTTTTATGGGACTTGCTCAACCTGTTATTACTCAACAAATGGTCATCAATGAACTTACTAAAGCCGGTATTAAGAGAGACATCGCTGTTGATCTGTCCTACAGATACTATCGTAATGAACTGACTTACAAAGATATTGAATTCTTAAAAGAAAACTTTGATATAAAGCTTGAAAAAGTTGAAGCACTCTTACAAGCTGAAATTAAATCTGTAGAGTCAAGCTTACAAGCTGAGATTAAATCTGTCAAAACTGAACTGGATAACAAAATAGATACCAAATTTAATGAACTTGATACTAAAATTGATACTAAATTCAATGAACTTGATAATAAGATTGATACAGTTAGAAATGAATTAAAATCTGACATTAAAGATTTGGATACCAAAATTGATTCTGTTGAGAATAATCTTAATACTAAGATAAATACTAAATTTAATGAACTTGATAATAAGATTGATAATGTTAAAAATGAGGTTTCTCTTGTTTAGAAAAGATATGGAAATTAATAGGGTGGAGCTTGATAATAAACTTGATAAAACCGCATCAGAATTTAAAAGTACATCAAGACTTCATAATTGGATGTTTGGTACTCTTATCACACTTAATATAGGAATATTTTTAACATTAATGTCCATAGTCTATTCATTGTTAAGTAAGTAAATTTAAGTTAAGTAAACCCTTTCTTTATTTGATATAATATTAATTATTTTCTTATCAAAATCAATAAATTTTATTAATTGTTATATTACACACAGTCTCTGAAATGTTAAAGTCTCTATGTTTTTAGCTTTTTTTATTTTATTCGAAGCTTGTTAACCATTTTGCTCCTTGAGGTAATAAGGAGGCACGTGATAATGAAAAGAATTACTTTTTGTGCGTTATTAATGACTTTATTTTTACTTCTTAGTTGTGGGAGTGGTAGTGCTAAGGTGGAAGATCCTAAAACTATATTCTTAACTTCTATTGCTAATTTAGGTAAGGGTTTCTTAGATGTTTTTACTTCCCTTTCTGATATGGTTTCTGGCGCTTTTGGTATTAAAGCAGAAACTAAAAAATCTGATATAGGGAAATACTTTAGTGATATTGAAACTACTATGATATCAGTAAAAAATAAATTAAACACTGTGATGGCAGAGAATAGTAACTATCCAAAAGTAAAAGAAGTAGTTGCGCAATTTATTACAGGGACATTAGATAAAATTGCTGCAGGAGCAAAGAAAGCTGCTAGTGGAGCTACTGATGGAGTATCAATTGGTGAGGTTGTGAAATCTGATTCTGCTGGGAATGGTCCTGATGCAGATAGTGTGAAAAATCTAGTTGTGGGAATAAAAGAAATTGTTGATTTGGTTATAAAAGAAGGTGATGGACAAGCGGATAAAACTATTCCAGTTGATGATGATAAAAAGAATATTGGTAAGTTATTTGGAGCTGAGACCGCTGCTGATAAGGGAGCTGAAGATAAACATGTAGCTGCAGCAAGTGCATCAATAGGGGCTGTAACTGGTGCTGACATATTAAAAGCTATTGCTGCTGCTAATGCTGATGCTACGAAGGGTGGTAAAGTTAAGGAAGTGAAAGATGCAGCAGGTTTGGCTTTAGCCAAGGGTACTGGTACTGCTGATGATGATAAACTTGGGGATTCAGCAAAGAAAGATGCAATAATAGCAGCTGGTATTGCTTTGAGGGCTATGGCAAAAGGTGGTAAATTTATTGTTAAGGATACTGGTGCAAATAAGACTGAAGCTGAGTCTGCTAAAGGAGTTGCAGCAAGTGCTATAGGCAAAACATTAAGTACTCTTATTATTGCTATTAGAAATACTGTTGATACTGGTTTAAAAACAATAAGTGATGCTCTTGCTACAGTTACACAAGAAGATAAGTCTGTAGAAGTTACTACACCTGCAGACGCAACAGCTAGTGGACAGAAGCAATAAATGATTATCAATAAACATAACTAAATAAAGTCATTTGAGGAAAACTTTTCTCTTCATGAGATTTGTTTTCCTTTTATCTATATTATACTGATGACTTTATTTTTACTTCTTAGTTGTGGGAGTGGTAGTACTAAGGCTGAGGATCCTCAGAGTAGATTCTTAAAATCTATTATTAGTTTAAGTAATGACTTCTTAAATGTTTTCACTTCCCTTAGTGATATGGTTGGAGGGGTTTTAGGGTTTAATACTAATACTAAGAAGTCTGATGTTGGGAACTACTTTAAAACTGTTCAGGATACTGTACAAGGTACTAAGGATAAGCTTAATAAAATTGTTGCTGATATGAAATCTGATAATAATCCTAATGCTTCTGCAGTTGATACCGCTGTAAAAGCTCTAATTGCTAATACTCTTGATAAGATAATTGATGGTGCAAAAATCGCTAGTGAGGCTATTGGTACTACAGGTGATGAGTTGCTTGGTAATGTTGCTGCTGCAGGTAATGATGCAGCAGCAGGTGGTGTTAAAGGTGATGGTATTGAAAACTTAGTAAAAGGGATTAAAAGTATAGTAGATGTGGTACTTAAAGGCAAAGGAAGTGCTGAGGCTGGTGATAATAATAAGGCTAGTGATGGTGGTGCAAGAACTGTTAATGCTGCTGATGGTGAAGCAGGTAAATTATTTGCTACTGGTAATGGTCCTGCTGGTGATCAAAACAATTCCAAAAAAGTTGCAACTGATGCTGCTAAAGCCGTAGGAGCTGTAACTGGCGCTGACATTTTACAAGCTATGGTTAAAGATGGTGGTGCTGCTACGTTAGCTAAGAATAGTGCCGAGCAAGTTGCTGGTGCTAATGCTAAAGATTCAATTATAGCAGGAGGAATGGTACTGAGAGCAATAGCTAAGGGTGGTAAATTTGCTAATGGAAATAATGCTGGTAATGCTGATATTGCTACTGCAATTAAAGGAGCAGCAACAAGTGCAGTTACTAAAGCATTGGGTACTTTAACAATAGCGATAAGAAATACTATTGATGTGGGACTTAAGGAAGTTAAAGATGCTATGAAATTTAATTCTACTGATACTCCTGTAACTACTGATAATCAGATTCCTGACACTAAGAAGAACTAAGAGTCAGGACTAAGGAGTATTTAATAACAATATACATAACTAAATAAAGTCATTTGAGGAAAGCTCTTCTTTTCATAAGAATTGTTTTCCTTTTGTTTTACCTGCCCTCTGATTATGCAGAGTTCCAATAGTATGAAGAATTTTTTCAAAATCACAAATGAAACTTTAATGGGTATTATTATGTTGATAGTTTCCTATTTATTTGTTGTTGTCAGCAATCTGATGTTGGGAAGACTGGTCCAGATAAAGGGACTGGAAGTTTAAGTTCAGTGCTAATGGAGGTAGGTAGAAGTGCTGAAAATGCCTTTTATTCATTTTTAGAGTTACTCTCAGATACATTAGGCTTTACTGCTAAATCAACTACAAAGAAGAGTGATGTAGGAGATTATTTTAACAGCCTAGGTGTTAAGCTTGAAGCAGCAGCAAATGACTTGGAACAAGTAGCAGTTAAATCAACAGCAGATCTTGATACAAGCGATACATCCAAAAATCCTATTAGAGTAGCTATTGATGCTGCTAAGACTACTTTAAACACATTAAAAGGTCATTTAGATTCTTTAAAAGATATAGGTGATGCTAACAAGGTAGGTGAAGCAACAAGCAATCAAAGCGGAGTATCAGCAGATGAAAATGCATTAAAAGTAGCATATAAAGCATTGAAAGGAATAGTGGACACAGCCAAGACAGTAGGAGAAATTAAAGAACCAATTGCAAGTAATGTAACAGTAGCTCAAGCATCAATAGGAGGAACTGATGCAAAAAATGGAGTTAAGGTCTTAACAGCAGGTGCTGTGGCAGGAGGAACTGCGGGACCAGAAGCAGCATTAATAGTATCATCTGTGAGGGGAGAAGAAATATTAGCAGCGATTGTTAAATCAGCCGAAGGAGATGCGACTGGAACAATAGGGGGTAATGCAGATGGTTCAACAAGTGCACTAAAGTTTGCAAGAGGAGGAGCTACTGCAGCTAATTTAGCACAAGATGCAGCGTTAACAGGTGCGGTGAGTGGAGGAATAGCCCTACGCTCTTTGGTTAAAGATGGTAAATTAGCTTCACATAATGCGAATAGCGATGAAAAAGCAGTACAAGCAGCAGGAATAACCGCAGTAAATAAATTATTAGTAGCAGTAGAAGATATAATTAAAAAGACAGTAAAGAATGTTCTTGAAAAAGCAAAAGGAGAAATAGATAAAGCAAGAGCTCCAAAACCAGAAGGTCAGTAATAAGATAAATAATTAGATTAATTACTTAAAAGTAAGATTAGAAGGCATCTTAGATCGATATCTAAGATGCCTTCTATATTGTTGTAATTAACTTTAAGAAGTTAAAGGCTGTTGAATCTAAAATTTCTTTCTTTGATTCACTTATTAAAATAGATCAAGGATTTCAAGAAATTTTTGGCGTTTTTGGTAATGCTATTGGGGATGCTTTAGGACTTACAGCAGTTAAATCGGGTGATAAGAGAAGTAAAGTTGGTGAACACTTTGAGAAAATAAAAAAAGGTTTAGGTGATACTAAGGATAAGTTAAATGAGCTATCAAATAAAATATCTGAAACAAAAAATGCTAATAGCAGCACAATTGAAGCTGTTAAGGGTGCAATTAGCAGTGCAAATGATGTCTTTGATAAATTAATTGATTCTGTAACTAAGCTTGCTGGAGTAACTAAGGAAGATACTCCTATAGTCAATGTTGGTACTGCTGGTAATGCTTCTGCAATAGCTGCTAATGTTACTGATGTTAATACTGTTATTGAAGAAGTTAGGAATATAATTGGAACTGCCGAAAAGTCTGGAGTAAAAATTGAAAAAGGTGCTGCTGGTAATACTATAGCTAATGCAGATGGAGGGCTTAAAGCCTTGACTAATAATGCTCAAGCTACTGCAGGTGATGCTACTAAGCTAGCTAATGAAGTGGCTAAAGCTGATCCATGGGCAATGATTGATAAGATTAAAAATTCTAAGAATGTTACTGCGTCTGCTGCCCCTGCTGCTGACGATGATGCTGGCAAATTAGCTACTGGTAATGCTGCAGCTGCAAATGATAATGGCACAGCGGCGACTAATGCAGACTTAGCAGCTGCTGTTGCATTAAAGGCTATTCTCAAAGATGGTAAGTTTACTCAACCCGCTGCCAATGAAGATGGTGCAGTTAAAGCTACTGCTGTAAGTGCTGTAAATAAGGTATTAGGAGTCATCGACGTGATAATTAGGAAAACAGTAGCAATCAATCTAGATAAGATAAGAGAAGCTGTTAAGGGAATACAATATTCTGAAACTACTAATTCTGAAACTACTACTGAATCAACTGAAGCTAGTACTACTACTCAACCTGCTGCTGCTAAATAAATTATCTAATTAAATAATCTACTAAATAAAGTCATTTTAGGAAAACTCTTCTCTTCATGAGATTCGTTTTCCTTTTATTTATGTCTTACCCCTTGCCTCCTGAGGTAATAAGGAGGCACGTGATAATGAAAAGAATTACTTTTTGTGCGTTATTGATGACTTTATTTTTACTTATGTCTTGTAATAATTCAGGAAAAAATCTTAAAGATGACGAAGTGGCTAAGCCTGATGGCACTGTTATTGATTTAGCAAAAGTAAGTGCAGAAATAAAAGAGGCTACTGTCTTTGTGGCAGGGCTTAGAGAGGTTCAGGTTTTAGTTTTTTCAATAAATGATCTTGCTAAAGTAATTGGGAAAAAAATTGATGCTAATGGTAGTCTTGTTGATGATTCTAATCATCATGGACCGTTGGTTTCTGGAGCATACCAAATTATAACTTCTGTAAATACAAAATTGAAAGCATTGGAATTAGAAGCTGAAAAATTTGATGGAATGAAGTCTAAGATTATAGCTGCTAAGACGTTAGGAGAAGGATTTTTAACTAAATTGAAGACAGCTCATTCTGATATTGCTAAAAACGATGCTCAAGATACCGACGTAAAAAAAGCCCTAGTTAAAGATAATGATGATAAAACAAAAGGAGCTGAGGAACTTGGTAAACTAAACACAGCAGTTAATGATTTGGTAAAGTCAGCTAAAGAACTTGCAGAAAATGCAATCAAGAAGCTTACAGCATCTGTCAAGAAGACTCCTACTCAGTCAAGTTAAATAATTTAAGTAATGATTATAAGATTAGTATTTAATTAAAAGGTAAGTAAGTGTAAAATAAAGTCTATAAATAATAAGCTAGGAGTACACTTCTCTTAGCTTATTTTGTTTTTTTATTCTCTCTTTGCTTGTTTTACTATTTTATTATACTTCTTAGATTACTTTTATCTTTTAGATTATATTTATGCATTGATTTTAATTTTATATTATTTTTACTTCTTAGTTGTGGGAGTGGTAGTACTAAGACGGAAGATCCTAAAACCACATTCTTAACTTATATTGCTAATTTGGGTAAAGGGTTCTTAGATGTTTTTACTTCCCTTTCTGATATGGTTTCTGGTGCCTTTGGCATTAAAGCAGATACTAAGAAATCTGATATTGGTAAGTATTTCACTTCTATTGAAAAAACTATGAATACAGTTAAAAAGAAGTTACAAGATGAAGTTGCTACGAATGGAAATTACTCAAAAATTAAGACAGTTGTTGATACTTTTATTACTAACACATTAGACAAAATTATATTAGGAGCAAAGGAGGCATCAAAAGGGGCTACTACTGATACTGTTATTGGTAATGCTACTTCGGCTGGACATGGGGCTACTCCTGCTAGCAAGGAGTCAGTTGTTTTACTGGTTAAAGGGATTAAGACTATTGTTGATGTGGTTTAAAGTCAATTAGTGAAGCACTAGCATCCGTTACACAAGAAGATAAGTCTACAGATTCTACTACTCCTGAAGAAACAACAGCTAGTGGACAGTAATAATAAAGAATTATTAATAAACATAACTAAATAAAGTCATATAAGGAAAACTCTTCTTTTCATAAGAATTGTTTTCCTTTTTTACTATCTGTAATAATACTCAGGTCTAAATAGTATTGATAGCAATCCTTTAACAACGGATTAATGGTAAGACTGCATTTGGTCTTTTTGATAAACTAAAGAAAATTAGCCTAACACTATATGTTGGAGATAGGGATAACGTTTTTGGGCATGGAAATGTGACTAAAACATTTCTTAATCTTAGAGCAGGTATGAGTCATAAGTTTAGGATTGTACCAATTAAACCTATAAGTAATAAATTTACTAGAATTACTACGTTAATAGAATCATTTGCGACATCTAAACTTAGTATTATGGATTATTCAAGTAAGTCAGCTATATCTGATATTTATAAGTACAAAGGAGATGGTAAGGGTGATGATTCATTAGATATCATGTAAGCATCATATATGTTATTGACTTTGGGCACTCGTAATCTTAAAGCACATTTTATTAAAATAAGGTTCTTATAACAGTTAAAATATTATATAATAATTACATAAGGAGTGTTTTTATGGGACTTGCTCAACCAGTAATTACTCAACAAATGGTTATAGCAGAACTTACTAGAGCTGGTATAAATAGAGATATTGCTATTGATCTCTCTTACAGATATTATAAAAATGAGCTTACTCACAAGGATATTGAGTATTTAGAGACTACTTTTAACCTTAAGCTTGAAAAAGTTGAAGCAACCTTACAAGCTGATATTAGAGACCTTGATAATAAAATTGACAACGTTAGAAATGAGTTAAAATCTGATATTAGAGATCTTGATAGTAAAATAGACTTTGTTGAGAATAATCTTAACATCAAGATTGATACTAAATTTAATGAACTTGATAATAAGATTGATACAGTCAAAAGTGAATTAAAATCTGATATTAAAGACTTGGATAATAAGATTGATGTTAACAAAATGGAACTTAAGAGTACGTTAAGACTACATGGTTGGATGTTTGGGACTCTTATTACCCTTAATATAGGAATATTTTTAACATTAATGTCCATAGTTTATTCATTGTTAAGTAAGTAAATTTGAATTTAGTAAACCTTTTCTTTATTTGATTATCCCCCTTATTTAATTGACTTTCTGTTAATTATTTTTTTTCGTCATTTTTTTTATCAAAATCATTTAATTATTGTTAATAACAATTAACAATAATTAAATGTTATATCACGCACAGTTTCTGAAATATTAAAGTATCTATGTTCTTTATTTACTGTTTTTATTTTATTCAAAGGTTGTTAACCATCTTACCCCCCTGAGGTAATAAGGAGGCACGTGATAATGAAAAGAATTACTTTTTGTGCGTTATTAATGACTTTATTTTTACTTCTTAGTTGTGGTAGTGGCAGTACTAAGTCTGAGGATCCTAAAACCACATTCTTAAACTCTATTGCTAATTTAGGTAAAGGGTTCTTAGATGTTTTTACTTCTCTTTTCGATATGATTACTGGTGCTTTTGGTATTAAGGCTGACACTAAAAAGGAAGATATTGGTAAGTATTTCACTTCTATTGAAACTACTATGAACACAGTTAAAAAAAAGTTACAAGATGAAGTTGCTACGAATGGTAACTATTTAAAGATAAAGGAAGTAGTTGATACATTTATAACTAACACATTAGATAAGATCGCTGATGGGGCTAAGACAGCAGCAACAGGAACTACTACTGGCGATGCTATTGGTAATGCTGTACACAATCAAGATGCTGTAGCAGCAGATGCTACAAGTGTCAATGCTCTTGTTACAGGAATTAAACAAATGATAGGAGTAGTTTTAAAGAAAGGTGAAGGAAATGCAGATGCAGATGCTACTAAAGGTGATAGTAAGAAAGATGTTGGCAAATTATTTACTGCTACCACTGATGACAATAGAGCTGATAATGCTGCAGCACAAGCTGCTGCAGCGTCGATCGGAGCAGTAACTGGGGCTGATATCTTGCAAGCTATAACTAAATCTAAAGAAAATCCTAAAGCTGATAGTACTGATGGCATTGAAAAAGCTACAGATGCAGCAGAGATTGCTATTGCTCCGGCTGTTAACAACAAGAAAGAAATTAAAGAGGCAGAAGCCAAGAAAGATGCAGTTATTGCTGCGGGTATTGCACTGCGAGCAATGGCTAAGGGTGGTAAGTTTTCTATTAAAAATAATGAGAATGAAGCTGTTAGTACGGTTAATAGTGCAGCAGCTAGTGCAGTCTCAAAGACACTTGGCACTCTTATGCTTGCAATAAGAAATACTGTTGATAATGGTTTAAAGACAATAAGTGAAACACTTGCTACAGTTACACAAGAAGATAAAACCGCAGAGGCTACTACACCTGCAGAATCAACAGCTAGTGGACAGTAACAATAAAGAATTATTAATAAACATAACTAAATAAAGTCATTTGAGGAAAACTTTTCTCTCTTCATAAGAATTGTTTTCCTTTTATCTATATCTTGCCCCCCTGATTAATAAGGAGGCACGTGATAATGAAAAGAATTACTTTAAGTGCATTATTAATGACTTTATTTTTACTGCTTAGTTGTGGTAGTGGTAGTGCTAAGGTGGAAGATCCTAAAACCACATTCTTAACTTCTATTGCTAATTTAGGTAAAGGGTTCTTAGATGTTTTTACTTCCTTTTCTGACATGGTTACTGGTATTTTTGGCATTAAAGCTGAGACTAAAAAGAGTGAAGTAGGGAAGTATTTTACTGATATTGCAAATACTATGACATCAGTTAAAGAGAAATTACAGACAGAAGTTGCTAAGAATGGCAATTATGTAAAGATAAAAGAAGTAGTTGATAAGTTTATCACTAACACACTAGACAAGATCGCTGAAGGAGCTAAAGAAGCGGCTAAAGGGGCTACTAGTGACGATAAGATTGGTAGTGCTCCTACTACTGGTCAGGATGCTGCACCGGCTGATAAAACAGCAGTAAATTCTATTGTTAAAGGGATTAAGACAATGGTTGATATTGTTTTAAAAAACAATGAAGGGAATGCAGAGGCTACTAAGACTGCAGATACTGAGAAAAAATCAATTGGTAAGTTATTTGGTGGCAAAGATAATGATGGAACAGAAGCACAAGCTGCTGCAGCAAATGCATCTATTGGCGCTGTAAGTGGAGCTGATATATTACAAGCTATTGCTAAGTCTGAGGAGGCTGGTGCTGATGAGATTAAAATTGAGACAGCAAAGAATGCTGCTGAGATTGCTGCTGCCAAGAAAGAAGATACTAAAGATTTAAAAGCAGACCAAAAGGACGCAGTTGTTGCAGCTGGTATTGCACTGCGAGCAATGGCTAAGGGTGGTAAATTTGCTGCTAAGAATGAAGAGAAATCTGCTCATTCAGTTAATGGGGCAGCAGCTAGTGCTGTTGGTAAGACATTAAGTACTCTAATAATAGCAATAAGAAATACTGTTGATAGTGGATTGAAAACAATAAATGCAGCTTTTGCTACAGTTACACAAGAAGATAAATCTTTAGATTCTACTACACCTGTAGGCGCAGCAGATAGTGGGCAATAATAAATAATTATCAATAAACATAACTAAATAAAGTCATTTGAGGAAAACTTTTCTTTTTATAAGAATTGTTTTCCTTTTATCTATATCTTACCCCCTTGAGTAAAAAAGGAGGCACGTGATAATGAAAAGAATTACTTTTTGTGCGTTATTAATGACTTTATTTTTGCTTCTTAGTTGTGGCAGTGGACAACTTCAAGCTGAGAAATTGGCTGCTGAGAGTAAGAATACTTTCTTAGATTCATTAGTTAAGATAGGACATGGGTTTTACGAGATTTTTGGCGTCTTTGGTAATGCTATTGGGGATGCTTTGGGATTTACAGCTGTTAAATCGGGTGACCAGAAAAGTAAAGTTGGTGAACACTTTGGGAAAATAAAAAAAGGTTTGGTAGATACTAATGGGAAATTAAAAGAGCTATCAGATGAAATATCTGAAGCAAAAAATGCTAATAGCAGCACAATTAAATTAGTTGAAGATGCAATTAACAGTGCTAGTGACGTTATTGCAAAGCTAATTGACTCTGTAACCAAAATGGCTAGTATAACTAATGATAGTTCTTCTATTGGTGATAATGTTGATAATCCTCCTGCTGCAGCTGAAGAGGTTGGCGTTGATACTATAATTAAAAGTGTAAGTTCAATTATTGAAGTAGCAAAGAAATCTGGCATAGAAATCAAACCCGGAAATGTTGGTAATCAGATAGCTGTAGCTGCTAATGCTACTGATGCTATTGCTGTACTTGGAGGGCATACTGCCAAGGCTTCTGCTGGAGCTGGTGATAAGTTAGCAGTTGAAGTATCTAAAGCAGATCCATGGGCTATGATTGACAAGATTAAGAATGCTAAGGCTACTGCTGCTGCTAAGCTTAATGCTGGTACGGATAATGAAGCAGGAGCACTAGCTGCTTCTAATAATAATGCAGATGCAGGAGCTGGCGCAAAGAGTAACGCAGATCTAGCAGCTGCTGTTGCTCTTAAGGCTATGACTAAAGGTGGTAAATTCAGTGCTAATGCTGCAGATACTGAAGCAGTTAAATCAGCAGCTGTAACGGCTGTAAATAAGGTATTAGGAGTTCTTGATTTTATAATTAGAAAAACAGTATCAAGCAATCTAGATAAGATAAGAGAAGCTGTTAAGGGAATACAGTACTCTGAAACTACTACTGAATCAGCTGAAGCTAGTTCTACTACTCAACCGGCTGCTGCTAAATAAATTATCTATTTAAATAATCTAAATAAAGTCATTTGAGGAAAACTTTTCTCTTTATGAGAACTGTTTTCCTTTTAGCTATATCTTGCCCCCTTGAGTTAATAAGGAGGCACGTGATAATGAAAAGAATTACTTTTTGTGCGTTATTAATGACTTTATTTTTACTTCTGAGTTGTGGTAGTGGTAGTACTAAGACGGAAGATCCTAAAACCACTTTCTTAACTTCTATTGCTAATTTAGGTAAAGGGTTCTTAGATGTTTTTACTTCTCTTTCTGATATGCTTGCTGGCGCTTTTGGTATTAAGGCTGACACTAAAAAGGAAGATATTGGAGCTTATTTCACTAAAATTGCAGAGACTATGACATCTGTTAAAAAGAAATTACAAGATGAAGTTGCAAAAAATGGAAATTACTTGAAACTTAAATCAGTCGTTGATACTTTTATCACAGGAACATTAGACAAGATCGCAGAAGGGGCTAAGACAGCAGCAACAGGAGCTATTGGTAGCGATGCTATTGGTAATGCTGTACACAATCAAGATGCTGTAGCAGCAGATGCTACAAGTGTCAACTCACTAGTTAAAGGAATTAAAGAAATTGTCGGGATAGTTTTAAAATCAAATGAGGGAAATGCAGGAGTTACTAAAACTGCCGAAGCTGAGAAAAAGTCAATTGGTAAATTGTTTGGGACTAAAGACGCTGATGGAACAGAAGCACATGCAGCAGCTGCTAGTGCTTCAATTGGTGCAGTAACTGGGGCTGACATATTACAAGCTATTGCTAGCTCTGCTGAGGCTGGTACTGGTGAGATTAAAGTTGAGACAGCAAAGAATGCTGCTGAGATTGCTGCTGCTAAGGCAGAAGCCGCTAAAGAGATTACAATAGAATCAGCAAAGAAAGATGCAGTTATTGCTGCGGGTATAGCACTGCGAGCAATGGCAAAGGGTGGTAAATTTGCTGCTAAACAAAATGAAGAGAAATCAGCTCATGCAGTTAATGGTGCAGCTGCTAGTGCTGTTGGTAAGACTTTAAGTACCCTTATTATTGCTATTAGGAATACTGTTGATAGTGGTTTAAAGACAATAAGTGCAGCTCTTGCTACAGTTACACAAGAAGATAAATCTGTAGAAGCTACTACACCCGCAGAAACAGCAACTAGTGGACAGTAACAATAAATAATTATTAATCAACATAACTAAATAAAGTCATTTGAGGAAAACTCTTCTTTTTATAAGAACTGTTTTCCTTTTACCTATATCTTGCCTCTTTGAATGATAGGGAGGCACGTGATAATGAAAAGAATTACTTTTTGTGCGTTATTAATGACTTTATTTTTACTTCTTAGCTGTGGTAGTGGTAGTACTAAGGCTGAGGATCCTCAGAGTAGATTCTTAAAGTCAGTTATTAGTTTAGGTAATGACTTCTTAAATGTTTTTACTTCCCTTTCTGATATGGTTGGAGGGGTTTTAGGGTTTAATACTAATACTAAAAAGTCTGATGTTGCAGCTTACTTTAAAACTGTTCATGACACTGTTTCATCTACTAAGACATCCCTTGAGAAAATTGTTGCTGATATGAAATCTGATAATAATCCTAATTCAGAGGCTACTGATACCGCTGTCAAAGCTCTAATTACTAATACTCTTGATAAAATAATTGATGGAGCTAAAACTGCTAGTGAGGCTATTGGTTCTGATGCTAGTGACTCGCTTGCTAATGTTGCTGCTGCCAATGCTGCTGGTGTTGCAGGGACTGGGGTTGATAAGTTAATAAATGGAATTAAAAGTATAGTAGATGTGGTTCTTAAAGATGTAGGAAATGCTGATGCTGGTGATAATAAAAAAGCTGAGGAGCTTAATGTAAGAAATAATGATGGAGCAGGTAAATTGTTTGATGGTAGTACTGGTGCTGCTGGAGATGATAAAAAAGCAGCTGCTGATGCTGCTAAAGCTGTTGGTGCTGTAACTGGCGCTGACATCTTGAAAGCCATGGTTAAAGATAATGGTGATGCTGCTAAACTAGCTAAAAATTCTGCCGCTATTGCTGGTGTTGCAGCTAATGCTAAAGATGGAACTATTGCAGGGGGTATAGCTTTAAGAGCCATGGCAAAGGATGGTAAATTTGCTAATGGTAACAATGCTAATGATGCAAAAAAAACAATAGAGGGAGCAGCAACAAGTGCAGTAACTAAGGCATTGGGTACTTTAACTATTGCAATAAGAAATACTATTGACGTGGGACTTAAAGAAGTTAAAGATGCTATGAAATTTAATTCTATTGATACTCCTGTAACTACTGATAGGCAATTTTCTGAAACTAAAGGTCAATAATTAGAATTAATAACAATATACATAACTAAATAAAGTCATTTTAGGAAAACTCTTCTTTTCATAAGAATTGTTTTCCTTTATCTATATCTAATAATTCAGGTTTAAATAGTATTGACAGCAATCATTCAACAACGGATTGATGGTAAGATTGCATTTGAGCTTTTTTATAAACTAAAGAAAATTGGCCTAACACTATATGTTAAAGATAGGGATAACGTTTTTGGTCATGGGAATGTGACTAAAACCTTTCTTAACCTTAGAGCAGGTATGAGTCATAAGTTAAGCTTGTACCAATTAAACCTATAAGTAATAAATTTACTAGAATTACAGTATTATGGATTATTCAAGTAAGTCAGCTATATCTGATATTTATAAGTACAAAGGAGATGGTAAGAGTGATGATGATTCATTAGATAGCATGTAAGCATCATATATGTTATTGACTTTGGATCCCCGTTTTCTTAAAGCCCATTTTACTAAGATAAGGTTCCTGTAATACTTAAGATATTATATAATAATTACATAAGGAGTTTTTTATGGGACTTGCTCAACCAGTAATTACACAGCAAATGGTTATAGCTGAACTTACTAAAGCCGGTATTAAGAGAGATATTGCTATTGATTTATCTTACAGGTACTATCGTAATGAACTGACTTATAAAGATATTGAATTCTTAAAAGAAAACTTTGATATAAAACTTGAAAAGGTTGAAGCTCTTTTACAAGCTGAAATTAAATCTGTCAAGACTGAACTTGATAACAAAATAGATACAGTTGAGAATAATCTTAACACTAAGATAGATACTAAATTCAATGAACTTGATAGCAAAATAGATACTAAATTTAATGAACTTGATAATAAGATTGACAACGTTAAAAGTGAGTTAAAATCTGATATTGCATCTGTGAGCAATGAGGTTTTTCTTGTTAGAAAAGATATGGAAATTAATAAAATTAAGTTTGATAGTACATCAAGATTACATAATTGGATGTTTGGTACCCTTATTACCCTTAATATAGGAATATTTTTAGCATTAATGTCATTATTAGTAAAGTAAATTTATTTAATTATCTTCCTTCTTTAAATGACTTTCTGTCAATTATTTTTTTACAAAAATTATTTAATTATTTGTTAGTAACAATCAATTTTATTTATTGTTGAATCACACACAGTATCTGTAAGGTTACAATATTTATGTTTTAGCTTTGTTATTTTGTTCAAAGCTTGTTAACTATCTTACCCTCCTGAGTTGAGTAAAAAATGAGGCACGTGATAATGAAAAGAATTACTTTAAGTGCATTATTAATGACTTTATTTTTACTTCTTGGTTGTGGGAGTGGCAGTACTAAGGCTGAGGATCCTCAGAGTAGATTCTTGAAATCTATTATTAGTTTAAGTAATGACTTCTTAAATGTTTTTACTTCCCTTTCTGATATGGTTGGAGGGGTTTTAGGGTTTAATACTAATACTAAAAAGTCTGATGTTGCAGCTTACTTTAAGAAAGTCCATGATGTTGTACAAGGCATTAAGGATAAGCTTAATAAAATTGTTGCTGACATGAAATCTGAGAATAATCCTAATTCAGAGGCTACTGATACCGCTGTCAAAGCTTTAATTACTAATACTCTTGATAAAATAATCCAAGGGGCTAAGACTGCTAGTGAAGCTATTGGTTCTGATAGTAATCCAATAGCTAATGTTGCTGACCAAAATGCAGGTGCTGCTGGTGAAGAAGCTTCAGTTAAGTCTCTTAGTGAAGGAATTGGAAAGATTGTAGGTGTAGTACTTAAAGAAGGAAATCCTGAGGCGGGGGATGATAAAAAGGCTAGTGATGGTTCTACTGCAAGAACCGCTGCTGCTGGGGATGGTGAAGCAGGTAAATTATTTGCTACTGCTAATGTTGGCACTGCTGAGAATGCAAAAAAATCAGCTGCTGATGCAGCAAAAGCTGTTGGAGCAGTAACTGGTGCTGATATCTTAAAAACTATGGTTAAAGAAAGTGGTGATGCTGCTAAGCTAGCTAAAGAAACAACTGGGAATGCTGGTGCTATCCCTAAAGATGCAACTATAGCAGGTGCTGTAGTTTTAAGGTCTATGGCTAAAGGTGGTAAATTTGCTGGTCCTAGTGATGCTGCTAGTGTTGATGCAAAGAAAGCAGTGGAGAATGCAGCAGTAAGTGCTGTTACTAAGGCGTTAAGTACATTAACTATTGCAATAAGAGATACTATTGACGTGGGACTTAAGGAAGTTAAAGATGCTATGAAATTTAATTCTACTGATACTCCTGTAACTACTGATAATCAGATCCCTGAAACAAAAGTTAATAATCAGAATTAATAACAATATACATAACTAAATAAAGTCATTTGAGGGAAACTTTTCTTTTCATGAGAATTGTTTTCCTTTTATCTATATCTTACCCCCTTGAGTAAAAAAGGAGGCACGTGATAATGAAAAGAATTACTTTAAGTGCGTTATTAATGACTTTATTTTTACTTCTTAGCTGTGGAAGTGGACAACAGGCTGCTGATGCTGGGAAGACTGGTTCAGAGAAAGGGACTGGAAGTTTAAGTGAAGTAATTGCAAGCTCAAGACAATTATTTTTGGATGCTTTTGTTTCTTTTGGAAATTTACTAAAAGAAGCATTTGGTCTTACTGCAGATACAACTAAAAAAGCAGTAGGAGAACGATTGGGTAAGGTTGGAGAAGCAGTGAAAATAGCTAAAGATAAGTTAGAAGAGCTAAAGGGAAATGAGCAGTTTAATTTAATAAAAGATAAAGCTGAAAGTACAATTAATAAGGCAATTGATACTTTAAGAAAGATAGTTGAAGGAGCAAGTAAAATTAAGGATGCTACTGGTAGTGCTAATGGTAAAGTTGGTGGTAATGTTGGTGATACTGAGGATGCAGCACCAGCAAATACAGCAAGCGTTAAGGGTCTTGTTGAAGGGATTAACTTAATTTATGAAGCAGCAAAGGAAGCTGATACTGAGCCAAAAGGAAATGCTAATAAGCAGATTGAGGATTCTAAAGAGATTGCAAAGTTATTTAAAGGCACTGGTGATGTTGGTGGTGATGCCAAGGCACTAAGTGGAGCCAGGAGAGCAGTAATTGCAGCTAGTGGTGCAGATATATTAGCAGCAATTGAAGCAGCTAAGGATACAAGTAAGCAAGCAGGTAATATTAGTGCAGCAACAAATGCTTATGACATTGCAGTTGCTACTAAAGATGATACAAATGCTCATGATGATATTAAAACAAATGCATCAGCAATAGCAGCAGGTTTAGCATTGAGAGCAATGGCAAAGGATGGTAAATTAGCAACTGTTGCTACTCATGCACCAGGACAAGCAGTGAATGCAGTATTAATAGGAGTAGTTGGTAAAACTGTAAATGAGATAGTATCTATTGTAAGAAGAACAGTTGATAAATGTTTAAAAGATGTTGATGATTGCATAAAAGAAGATTCCAGTAGTGTAGTAAAACCTACAAATTAATATAGTGTGGTTATTCATTGGAATAAGTTTTTACAAGCAGGAATTCCTGCTTTTTTATCTAAATACTCAGTATCTTTAGTGATACTGAGTATGAAGTTAGTTTTTACTAATTGATATTAAGCTAGGGGGTCGAAAAAATTTTTTTAGGTTTTCATTACAATAGTACAAGCAATATATTATTATCAATTTGTACATAGTTGCTGCTGAGTGAACAAATTTATTTTCTTTTATGTATTTTTTTTAAAGAGATGTCACAAAAATGTACAATGTATAATTACAAAAATATATGAGATAATAGTAGTTTTTGCAATCTATTAGTAGATTTATAAGGTATACCAAGTTGTTTGAGGTGTAGATTAATATAAGATTTGAGGGTATGTAGGTTTTTGTTTGATGTTTGATCAAGGAAGAAAGATTCAACCAGAGAAGCAATAGTAGAGAGAGTTTTATTAGTATGGTTTTTAAATAGATCTAGGTTATTTTTATTAAGTTTTAGTCTGTTAAAAGACTTAATATAGTTTATTTTTTCGTATAAGTCTAGTATACAAGGTTGATTATCTAATAGGATATTGAGATGAGTATTATTGTAATAGATATTATTGAAGGTAATTTTAGACTTAGCAATCAAAGAGTAGATAGAAATTATATGTTTTGTAGTGATAGAGAAGTTGAATATATTTTTAGCGATGTAGTTAATTTTGTATGCATGAATAGAAGATAAAATATTTTTATTTAAATTTTTAATAATGGAAGTAGCAATAACATTGGGTTCGAGTAAAGAATATTGTTGAAACTGTAGACCATTACTTAATGTATAAGTAATAATATTGTTATTAAAAGTATAAAATATTTTGATAAAAGGATCTTTTAGATGTGTTAAAGGTATGCCGGAAGCCATAATAATGCCGAGTAAATTGTGAATAGTGCTAGAAGAGAGAATAAGATAATTACTAATGAGAATAAATTCATCAGGATTAATTTTATGAATAGGGATATAAGGTATATTATTAGTAAATAAATTTTTTAGAGAGAACATATATATATAAATATAATACTATTAATCTAGCAAAGAGGGAGGTAACTATATATTTTTTAAAGCAACTATTGAGTTTTTTATGCAAACTATTAATTTTGTATAAAAAGGTAAATTAAACTTATGAGTTTTTTGTGTAAACTATTAATTTTTAGTAGCAAACTTATGAGTTATATGTGGAAACTTATGAGTTATATAAATGGATAAACATTCTAT
>NZ_CP073173.1 GCF_023035815.1 Borrelia parkeri | reverse complement strand
ATATTTAATTTTTATTAGTATAAATAAAAAGCAAAATATATTTAATTTCTCATCACTTTCAGGATTTTCTCTTTAAAATTATTATCTAATAAATAGTACTAAACTGATTACAATCAGTTTAGTACTATTTAACAACATTCTTTGCAAGAAATATAACAAGGCAAATTAATACAAGAAACAAAACAAAATGTTTAAAATTAAGGTTGCTCTCAAGTTTTATTAGTTATGACTTAATATTTAATTGTAAACTTAAAGATAAATTCATTGATTCACTTGATAAAATTATTTTGTATTGTATACTAAGAAAAAAGTTATTAAATTTCTTTCTGATAGTGCACATCAAGACAACATCCTTAACAAATCAAAAAAAAAAGGGTTTTTACACTAAAAAACTTATTGCTTCTTTAGTGCCTGTTATAATCTTGTCTAATATCTCAGTGACAAACTTATCAACTACTGTTTTAACTTTTATGTAATTTCTATTCTTATCTATATCTGTGTTTAATTTCTCTTTAACTGCTTTCATTATATTTTCAATATCAATAAAATACTCTTCCTACATCACTTTTTTTAATCTCGGTCTTAAACACCAAGCATATCAAATACCATTTCTTCCAATGATACACAAACTGAAAAAACTTTTTCCCAAATTAACTATTGAGTTTAGAAACAAAGCTTTAAAACTCTCTACATTCTCTTTATTTACTTACTAAACCACAATTCATTAACAAAAACTAAGATAATCAGAATATCATTGTAGTATTTATATATAGAAAAAAATGGGTTTTATAATATATAATATAATGTATTCATATAAAATATAAACATAAAACGGATTCTTATTATATAATCCCTTACAAAACTTTTATTCTTTGCTAAGAAAAGATAAAATAAATATGGAATATTAAAAAATTATTAGATATTACTATAGAAATTGCAAAACAAACATATGCTTTTACAATAAAATTTATACAGAGGAATGATAAACAAATGGATAAAAAAAGAACAAAAATAATAACCATAGCATCAATTAAAGGAGGAGTGGGAAAGAGTACTTCTGCCATTCTTTTCTCTACTATTATCTCTAAAAATTTTAGCGTCTTACTAATTGATATGGACGCTCAAGCAAGTCTTACAAGTTACTTTAATGAATATCTTGAAAAAGCACGAATCAATGTAGAAAATACAAATATATATGAAATCTTACGAAAAAATCTGGATATTAATAATAGTATTTGCAATATAAATCAAAATTTAGATTTTATCCCTAGTTACTTAAATTTACACTTTTTTAATAACGATAATTTACCATTCAAAGAAACCAGACTAAAAAAAGCACTTTATTTTATTAAAAATACTTATGATTACATAATAATTGATACTAATCCAAGCTTAGATTTTACACTAATTAATGCTCTTGTTGTTTCTAACTTTGTTATATCTCCAATTCCCGCCGAAAAATGGTCTATAGAAAGTCTAGAGGCTCTTAACTTTAAAGTTAAACAATTGGACCTAAACTTACCAATATATATATTAAACACCAGACTTAAAAATAATAATTCAAATAAATTCTACCTAGATATTCTAAAACAAAATTCTAATTTTATTGGATCTATAAGAGAGAGAGAGGATTTAAATAAAAGAATTGCACAAAATATTGGATTTTCTTTAAACGAAGACGACACATCAGACTACAAAAAAGCATTAAAAAATTTGTTCGGTGCCGAACAAATTTCAGGGAGATTATATGAAAAAGAACAAATTTAAACTAAATAAAAGGATTATTGAAAAAAACAACTCTCTCCAAGAAAATATTAATGATATCAATAGGCAAACTTACGAAAAATTAAAAGCAAAACTTAAAATAAACCTACAAGAAGATATCTACAACAAAATAGAAACCATGAAAATATTAAAAGAAATTAATGACAAAAAATTATTCAAATTAGACGGATATAAAAACTTTAGCACATTTATCAAAAATTATAATCTAGCCAGAACCCAAGTTTATACATATCTAGCTATTGCAGAAGGTCTCAAGAACAACTTAATCAACGAAGAATCCATAATTGAAAAAGGAATAATGAACACATATTTTTTTCTATCAACTAAAGAAACGCAAAACAAACAAAAGACATCGAATTTAATCAAATCAATTAAACTGCAACTTAAAGACCAAGATGCTTACAACTTTTACAAAACAAACCAACAATTCACCTGTTTCCTTATGGAAAGGATCTTTATTCAAGACAAAGAATACATAAAAAAAACAAAAAAAGACTTTGAAAAAAGTATGGCAAAATCTAAAAAACAAATATGAAAATTCAATAGTTTAGTTATTATTTTAAACAAATACTGACTCTCTATGCAAAATTTATTAAGCAATAAAAACATATTATTGACAAAATATAATCTTTCATATATAATATGCCCACAGCTTTTTTTGAAGGAGTAAATCAATTGGAAATCTTAAAAAAATCTCATAATAAAGAAAAAAAAATTTAATAAGCATCAACATAAGTTGATAGTACTAATATCAACACTAAATTATATGAATTTAAATTTAAAAAAATATACCCAAAGTAATATACTTTACTACTTTAATAATAATCTGAAAAGAAATGGTCAAAAAATTATAAAGATTAAAACACTCCAAAGCTACTTATACAAATTAGAAAAAGAATTACAGATAACTATTAACTACTATAAACATCTAGGAAAGAACTATGGAACAGAAATTTATTATCAACTCAAATATCCCAAAAATAAATGTTATCACAAAATAAACTCATACTTTAAAACAAAAAGAGAAAAAAATTTAATGCAAGAGTTCATAAATATCTGTGTTCAAAAAATATCAATGAAGAAAAATGGGAGTGTATAAATAATATAAATAATACAAAACCAAAAGAAAAATTAAATAAAATACACAAAAATCATAACTACAAAACCAATGTCGTAAGTAAAAACAAAAAATACCAAGACCAAAACAAAACAATAAAAGAAGCAAATAAAAAAAATAAAGACAATATTAGAAATAATATATTCAGTATATTACTTGAACAACTTAAAAAAAAGGCAGAAATCAAAACCTTAGTACCAATACTAAAGCAATATCTAGATAAAACAAACAATCTAAATTATAATAAAATAATTAATACTACTATGATCTCCTAGAAATACTAGGCAAATCCTAAATTAATTATTCTAAATCTAAGGAATAAAAATGAACGACTTGTTCAAAAAACTAAAACAAAAAGCAAAAACTCTTAAATTAAACACATCTCAAGCAAATATCAAGAATATTTTCGATAAAATAGAAAAAATAGAAGAAAAAAAATATATCACACAAAATTATTTAATGATTTTTATACATTTGGTGTCAACAGAAAACAAAAACAAAAATTCTTAATAGCCCTTAAAAAATATTCAAATCCCAACAAAGAAAAAAAAATATACACGTTCCATTTATTCAGTGTCAAAGGAGAAGACGATTTTCTAGGAATTCATTATTCTATCAAAAAAATACAAAAGCCATTAATCATTACAAATACAGAAAAAAATGAGTCTTATACCATAAGATGGTGTGTTTGTATGGAATTTAGATTTAAGACAGGTTCTATTATATGTTATCTTACGAACTTTTATTCCTTGTTAAGAAAAGATAAAATAAACACTGAATATTACAAAAAACTATTAAACATTACTCTAGAAATTGAAAAACAAGTATATGCTTTCTACAACAAAAATTTATCAGGTGAAATAATAACCAAATGGATAGAGAAAAAACAAAAATAATACCTAATATCTATAACATCAATTAAGGAAGGCGTAAAAAAAAAGGGCTTTTTGTCCATTATTTTCCCTTCTATTACCTCAAAAAACCAGTGTTTTATCGACTTGTACAAAGATACAAGCAAGTTTTACAATTCGTTTTAACAAATATCTCAAAAAAACACAGGATAATTTAAAAAATACAAAATTAGTAAAAATTATTTCTTTCATTTCAAACATAGATATTTGAAAATTAACAAAATTGTTGTATAGTTTATTTAAGGTTTGATACACTTACGTATCACTCTTTCAGAAAAAGAAATTATAAAACCAATTAAAGGTTTTGTTAGGGGTTTTAATTGTAAAGTTCCTAATAAAACCTTTAAGTTTAGCTATAAGATATGAAAAACCATTTAATATGTATATAAGTTAAAAGTTCTAGAATGTTATATTATGGCGGAAAACATCATATTAATTCCCGAAGACTTTTTGAGATATTTAAACCTTAGATTGCTTAGATTTAAAAATAATGAAAAACATTTTATATGTCTTATTGTTTTAATTTTATTCTTATTATATATAACTAATAATTAGCTATATATAATTTTAATTTAGTGAATATTCTTAAAGAAGTTAAATTAATAAATTTAAGATTATTAATTGTAATAATAAAGGTATTTCTGTATTTTAAATCAGATTATTATCCTATAATAACTTATAAGATATAGAATTTAAGTGTTTTAATTTTTGTTCTTGTGTTAAAATTACAGTTCTGTATTATATCAGATATGAGTGACGGTATTTTAAGATAATAATCTTAGTACTGTGAGGAGTGATTATAATCAGTTTAATGGGAAGAATCCCTTTTAGTTTTAATTTAAAGAAAGCAGCATTAATTTTAGTAGATATCCAAAACGATTTTTTGGAGTCAGGGACTCTTTCTGTTCCTCAAGGTAATGAGATTATCCCTTTGGTAAACCAACTTCAGAAGTGCTTTGAGCACATTGTTGCAACTAAGGATTGGCATTGTGAAAATCATGTAAGTTTTTTGAGTAATGCTAATTGTAAAGGTTGGCCTAAGCATTGTGTAAAAAATACATGGGGAGCAGAATTTCCAAAAGATTTAAATATTGATAAAGTGAAGTCTGTTTTTTTAAAGGGACAGGATGAGAATTATGACAGTTACAGTGGTTTTTATGATGATTCTAATAAGAAAAAATCAACAGGTCTTTTGGATTATCTTCAATTCAATGGGATTGATGCAGTGTTTATAGTAGGCTTAGCCTTAGACTTTTGTGTAAAGGAAACAATAATTGATGCCCATAATTTAGGATTTCAGTCTTATTTAATAACTGATGCTACAAGAAGTATTTCTTCTTTTCCTGAACTAATAATTATGGAGCTTAAAAAACTTGGTATATTAACCTGTTTGGCAAGAGATATTTTTAATAATTTTAGTTTACTGTAGTGTTAAAAAGTTGCAATCTATATATTCAAGTTCTATCTTTTTTTGTTGATATCATAAATTCAATCACGAATGTTTTCTATAGCATTTTAGATGTACATGTGTATAGTGTTATATACTGAGGGTACCCTAAGTTATTGAGAATGAAAGTTTTAAAATTTATAATTTTGTAGTACAATGAAAAATTATTATTTATGAGTGTTAAGATAAATCTTTCGGGTATTGTTATTTGTTTAGTTATTACCTTAAATGGTTGTAGTGTGGATAAAAAAGGTAATGTAGGTATCCGGTTTTACGAAGATAGTTTGGATCTGCTTTTGAACAGCAATGATTTTGAACAAAATGAGTCCCATGTAGACAAATCTATTTGGCAACATTATAAAGATAGTAAAAAACAAATAGAAAAAAATAATATTAATCAAACTGACATAGACAATAATGATCAAGGAGCACTTAAAAAAGGAGTTTTAAACTATCATATAGATGATCAAGAAGTTGCGAAAGTAGATATTCTGGAAGTGGAAAGGTTAAATGGTTATCTGTTACAGGATAGTGCATTATCTTCCGTACAAAGTGATATAGACTATATCAGTGAACGAGTAATTGTAAATGAGGATTTTAATAACAATGATATAGTATCAAAAATAATTTTGGAACAAGATTTATTAGAAAGTTGTAAAAAAAGATTGGAAAACAACCTAAATGAAGTACAGAAAGAAGCATTAGAATTTTTGGAAAAAGCTTTGTCTAGTAAGGTTGATAAGTTAAATAAAATTTTAGTCTTAGATGAAGATGAAATCAAAAATATGCTTGATATAATAAGTAGAAATTTAAACAGTATAAGGGACCTTGAATCTGTTAATGAGCTTATTTTAGATTTTGAGAATTTAGATAGCGGAGAACTTGAATTTAAGATGAATGATGAGATAAAAGTAGAATATACAGAAGTAAAAAATGATCTAAGGGAAAAAATTGAACTTTCATTAGATGAATATTTATCTGTGATAGATGCTAATTTCAATGATGATGATATAAGATCTAGTATAGATAATATCAATTCTATTGAGATTTTATCACCTTCGTTTGATTATAAATTTGCAGAATCTTCTCTTATAAGAGAAGATTAAATTTATATATAAACTTTGTACAATTGGGAATTATTATTAGGTTATTTAGATATAATTCTGTACCTTTGTAGGGTATTTGATTTTTTTGGAATTTAAAATAACCAATTTTTATTTATTATTATGTTTAAATTGGTGCATATAATTTTATTTTTGGCTTTAAGATTTGAATCATTAATAATGATTTTAGGAAATTTGATTTGTTCTCAAGGTGTTGGTTTTTGAGTGGATTTTATAGATATAAAAATTTCATTCTATAATTTTTGGCTTAAAAACTAATATTTAATTAGTTGAATTGTTCTTGTGATAAGCATTATTATTAAAATAATGTTAATATTTAAACATCAATTTCCTTATAACATTAGACTTAACTCGGGTCATTGCTGCCATTGCTATTTAAATTACATCATTTGATATTTTTAATATGTACGATGGATACAAACATATTCACCATATATAATTGGTTTAAATTATTAAATTGTTTTTGTATGTTTATATTGATTTGTTATTTAAGGAATATAGACATACAAAGTTTAGCTATTGTTATTCTTATAAGAATATATTTACAATATTTATTGGCAGTGAATAAATATAGAGTTGAAATTAGTATTTTAAGCATTAAATAAGGATCTTAGAAGTTTTTTTAATATATACAAATTGAAAATAATCCTTTTTTGTTGTGTTTAAGAACATGCTATGCATAAAATTATACAAAAATATACGATTATTAAAATCATCAGAGCTTTTATATTAACATTATCTCAATTGTGATTTGTTCTGCAAGTAGTGAGATTTGTGGATCCAGATATACCATAATAGTAATTATTCATTGAACAGGTATTTGAAATACTAAGGTAGGTATCCTAAAAATTTTTTGTTTCAATACAAGTATAGTTTACGAAATTATGTTTTTTGGATTAATATATAGTATATACTATATAAGTATTTTTAATTTATTATTATGAAAATATTTATTTTATTCTTACCTGTTTAAGGATCGTTGTATGAAAGTAATTAAGTTCCCTAAGAGGAGAAGCTTAAAGTCTGAACAAATGGATATTGAAGATTTTATGGCCCAAGTTGATTACACTACTGCACAGTTGGATAGAGAGTTTAGAGATTTCCAAAAGCAGTATGGAGCAGATAAAGGTCTTGATGATTGGATGGTTCATATAGAAAAGGAAACTCAGCTTAAAAATCAGAAAATTCAAGTAAGATCTAAAGCTTTAAGTTTTCTTTTTGAAAAAAGACTTAATGATAATAAGAACAAGTAAAGATATAACCTAATTTTAAGTAGCCCATTTATTTTTTAAGATTTTCATAATTTGCCTTTTTCTCTAGATTGAGATTTTCAATGTCTTAATAATTTTAATATGAATTGATATAGTAAATGTTAAAGAGTAGTTTAGCCTTTCTATAAGGCTAATTTGGTGAATATTACAGATATTAATGCGATAGAGGTAGAGGGGGAGAGACTGTATGGTCAAATTTGAGGGATGTTTTTTTATTAATGTGTACTAGTATTCATGGTATAGGTTGGTTTTTAGTTTATATAGGAGATGAGAGTGAAAATTGTTAAAAATATTGTTTTGACCTTGTTGTTTATAGTATTTAGTTGTAGTCATGGTGTGTTTAGTAAGCCATCATCTGGTATTATTAATGATTATGCTGAGGTGATTTTTGATAGTCATAGGTATTATTATGTTGAAGAATTTCCTATAGATCTTGATTTAAAGTTTGAATTTGTAGATACTAAGTCTGAATCTACATCACGGACTGACCATCGAGTATTGGGCAGCCATCATATTGCAACAAGAAGAAGTCTTGATGAGAGTAGTTCAGACAAAACTAATAGTTTCTCTTTTGGCAAAGTTGGTTTATTGGTAGATTCAGCTTGTTTAGGGGAATTGGGTATTAAGACTGTAAAAGGGCTTAATGAGCACTTAAGGAGTAAAGGTTTGGGTTTTTTAGGTTTCAAATTTGTTTTTGATTCTGGGTTTGATAGATTATCATCAATATCAGATGGGAATTTACTGGGCAGTAAATGTATTGTTTTTGATCATAATGAATTGATTAATTACATAGGTATTATAAAAGATAAAAAAAATAATATAAGTTTAACTTTAAGTCTTGCCAATAAAGATTTAAAGAATAGTAAATATCGTTTATTCTCTAAGACATATAATAAATATATAGATACTGAGAATAAATTTCTTAATTGTGAAGGACAAGATAATAGTGATTTTCATTTTAAAATTAAAGGTAATGTAGGGAGTCTTTTAAGTGTTTTAGAAGAAATGCTTAGAAAAGTTAAAAAAGGAGAGTTATAGTAACTTTTCTTTTTTAAGTACATAATGTGTTGTTAAGTTTGTTATTTTACCGTTAGGTGTGTAAAGATTAAATTTTATTAGTAAATCAATCAATCTAATTATTAAAAAATGGGTGATAAATATATGATATTGTAATAGTTGTGATATTAAAGGATTATAAAAGAGTAGGCAAGGCAATCGTATTCTGGATAGTTATCCAACGTCTTTTTTTTCAGAGATATTATTAAGATATTTATTTTTTTTAATTTTTGAGTGTATATGTTCTTTTAAAATGGCAGGGATTACAAAATTTTTTCTGCAATTTTGATGTTAATATCATTGTAGCATTTTTAGAAATTTATTTTGATATTTGAGATAAATGGTATACCTTTGCTAATAATTATTTTAGTTTAATGTTTTAGTAATTTTATAACTTAGGAAAGAGATATATGAAAAAGAATGTTTTGGCAGTATGTATGTTAACATTATTGTGTTTGCTATCATGTGATCTTAATGTCTTGAATGAATTGCTAGTCAAATCAAGAGAAAGTTGTTTAGAAAATTTAGAAAAAAATAAAAAAGATAAAAAAGATTTAAACTCGATAAAAGAAAATCAAGAAGGTGAAGAAAAACAAGCAGATATTATCAATAATATTGAAGAGCGTGTAGGAGTGATATCAGACATGGAAGTAGTTCCTGTAGTTCCCTTAACACCTGTTAATGCAGAGATTCCAGTGTTTCAAAATTATCCATACTATCCTTTTCGAAAAAAAATAGAGATAAAAGAAGAGGATTTAATACCGAGTACAAAAGTAGAACAGGAAGCATACAAGGCAATTAAAGATATAGAAAGTATTCTTAAAGGTTCTGGATTCCAGCAATTAATTGAGAATTCACGTGAGCTTAAAGATGAATATGAACGACTAAAAGTCGATTTGTATAATACACTTTCAAAACTCCAAGAGAAAAGAAGTTTCAAAGGATTGAGTCTAGGAAATAGATTTAGGAAAAATAGAATGGATATAGAGAGTTTAAATCGTTGGTACAGTTGGTTAAGGGAAGAATATTCTAATTTTGAGAGACTTATAAATGAAATTGATATTGCAATACAAGATATATGGTCTGCAGAAAAATTTTTTGAGAGAGCACAAAAAACTTTAAAGGAAGCTATTATCAAAAGATTAGAGAATTCAACAAATTGGAGGCATAGATTATCTTATGTACCAGCACAATTATCCGGAATTGCACGAAGTGATGCAGAAATTTCTCTAAAACACATAGAATCTTATTCAAGGATAGGTGAAGCAAAGGGAAGGAAGAAAGATATAGAAAAACTTATTAAAGAAGCGAAATCGTATCTAGAGAATCTTTCATGGTAAAAGATCATGTAAAGGTACTTAAAGATACTCTCTAATACTAATGTTTGAAAAGGAGAGTCTTCTGTTAAAATGAGCTCTCTTAAATTTTATTTAGATAAGTTTCTAAAAATAATTACCTTTTAAATTTAACTATTGACTTGTACATCTTAAAGGTTTTAATATGTATAAGGATTATTATTGTAAATTATTTTGAAAATTTAAGGGGTACATGCTTTGAGTATGAACGAAAAAGAAAAATCCTTGAATCAAGGATATAAAGTGTAAACAAAACTTTTTTTAAGCTTATTGATTGTATAGATAGTGATGTAAGAATAATTCAAGTCGCAAGGATTTTATAAGAATTTCATATTGTAGTTAGAATATTAAAGAAGATAATGGGTTTATCGATTTTTTTAATAAAAAATGAACATGCAAATTTATTTGAACAATTAGTATTCAAATTTCATGTTACAATAAATGATTTAAAGAAAAGTCAAAGTTTTTGTTAACAACTATATCAAAATATGATAAACTATGATGTTTCAAATGAAGTTTCTAAAATAATTTTGCCCTTAATTTTATATACTGAATAGTATTGGTAGATTGATTTAAAAAATCTTTTTCATTTTATTAAATTGAGGTTGGCGTTAAATTAATCAAAAAATTTTAGGAAACATTCATTAAAAGACATGCGTGAGTATGTTGGTATATTTCTTGATATTATTGAAAAATTGTGTCTATTATTACTATAAGTTTTAAAAATTATATTTTGAAAAGTTGTGAATTGTCTTATGGAGAGATAATTCCAATTTCTAGTGCTTTACATATCAGTTGAAAATATTGATAAACTCTTAGAGTTCCTCAAGTAAAAACATTTAATTTTTCTTAGTTGTTTTTTAGTCTTTCTTGATTTTCTATGCTTTCTTTTAAAGAATAAATTTCTTGATGATACTTCTACATTGCTATAAAAAATGGTTGTCTTTAATATATTATCAATAATATGGTGTTTGTTATATGGATTATTTGATAGTTTAAACCATATTTTGTAAGAATTTTTGATTTTAAGCGATTTTATGATGCTAAATAGTTTTATTAGTAGGGCTATTATTTCTGGGGGGTATAAGTCAAAATGTCTTTAATATTCTCGTATTACAGAGATAACTAAGTTCTAAGAGTACGGTAAAGATACTGTAAAGAATTGTAAGAGTAATAAAGAGGCACGTAATAATGAAAAGAATTACTTTTTGTGCGTTATTGATGACTTTATTTTTACTTCTTGGTTGTGAGAGTGGTAGTACTAAAGCTGAGGATCATAAAACTGTATTCTTAACTTATATTGCTAATTTAGGTAAAGGGTTCTTAGATGTTTTCACTTCCTTTTCTGATATGGTTGGAGGGGTTTTAGGGTTTAATACTAATACTAAAAAATCTGATATAGGGAAATACTTTAAGAGAGTCCATGATACTGTTTCATCTACTAAGACAGTCCTTGAGAAAATTGTATCTGACATGAAATCTAAAAATAATCCTAATGCAGAGGCTGCAGGTGCTGCAGTAAAAAAACTAGTGAGTGAAACACTTAGTAAAATAATTGAAGGAGCTAAGACTGCTAGTGAGGCTATTGGTGATGCTGCTAAGTTAGCTAAGAATTCTGCTGGTATTGCTGCTTCCGGTGTTGCTGCTCCCAAAGATACAGTTATGGCAGGAAGGATAGCATTAAGAGCGATGACTAAAGGCGGTAAATTTGCTAATGGAAGTAATGCTGCTGATGCAAAGAAAATAGTAGAGGGAGTAGCAGTAAGTGCAATAACTAAGGCATTAGATATATTAACTATTGCAATAAAGAAAAATTATTGACTTAGGCCTTAAAGAGGTTAAAGAAGCTATGAAAATTAATCCCAATGATACTCCTGTAACTATTGATAAGCAAATTTCTGAAACTAAAAGTTAATAATCAGAATTAATAACAAATACATAACTAAATAAAGTCATTTGAGGAAAACTCTTCTCTTCATAAGAATTGTTTTCCTTTTATCTATATCTTGTAATAATATTCATGTAATAATACTCAGGTCTAAGGCGTAGTGATGGAATCCTTTAACAACAGATTGATGGTAAGACTACATTTGAGCTTCTTGATACACTAAAAAAAATAGACTAAACATTTATGTTAGATTTAAGGACTCTCTTAAATCACATTTTACTAAAAGAAGGTTCCTATAATACTTAAATATTATATTATACCTATATAAGGAGTGTTTTATGGGACTTGCACAACCAGTAGTTACTCAACAAATGGTCATCAATGAACTTACTAAAGCTGGTATAAGTAAAGATATTGCTATTGATTTATCTTATAGATATTATAAGAATGAACTGACTTACAAGGATATTGAGTATTTAGAGACTACTTTTAACCTTAAGCTTGAAAAGGTAAAAGTAACCTTACAAGCCGATATTAGAGACCTTGATAATAAGATTGACATTGTTAGAAATGAGGTTTCTCTTGTTAGAAAAGATATGGAAATTAATAGGGTGGAGCTTGATGGTAAACTTGATAAAGCTACATCAAAACTTAAGAGTATACTAAGACTACATGGTTGGATGTTTGGAACTATTATTACCCTAAATATAGGAATATTTTTAACATTAATGTCCATAGTCTATTCATTGTTAAATAAATGAATTTAAATTAATTAAACCTTTGCTTTATTTGATTACATGTTAGTTATTTTTTTACCAAAACCAATAAATTATTTTATTAATATTAATTTATCTTTGAGCATTGTTACATTTCCAGAAGCCTTTTTAAGTAAAGATGTATCTATTTTTTTATTTTCTGTTTTTATTTTGTTCAAAGCTTGTTAAGCATCTTGCCCCCCTTAGTAAAAAATGAGGCACGTAATAATGAAAAGAATTACTTTAAGTGCATTATTGATGACTTTATTTTTATTTCTTAGCTGTGGAAGTGGACAACTTCAAGCTGAGAAACTGGCTGCTGAATCTAAAATTTCTTTCTTTGATTCACTTATCAAAATAGGTCAAGGATTTCAAGAGATTTTTGGCTTTTTTGGTAATGCTATTGGTGATACTTTTGGACTTACAGCTGTTAAATCTGATGACAAGAGAAGTAAAGTTGGTGAACACTTTAAGACTATAGGTGATGGACTTACAACTACTAAGAATAAGTTAAATGAGCTATCAAATAAAATATCTGAAGCAAAAAATGCCAATAACAGCACAATTGAAGCTGTTAAGGGTGCAATTAACAGTGCAAATGATGTCTTTGAACAACTAATTGCTGCTCTAACTACACTTGCTGGGGTTGCTAAAGAAGCTGGCGATACTAATATTGGTGATGCAACGACTGATAATAATGCTGCAGGTGCTGATGAAAATAGTGTAAAAGCTGTAATTGACAATGTAAAGAAAATTATTGATGTAGCAGAGAATTCTGGCATAGAAATCAGGCCTGGAAATCCTGGTGGATCAGGTGGCTAATGGAGATGTACCTAAAGCGCTAATTCATAACGCTCAAGCTGGTGCTAATGCTGGACCTAAACTAGCAGATGAAATTGCTAAAGCAGATCCATGGGCAATTATTGACAAGATTAAGAATGCTAAGGCTACTGCACCTGCTGTCCCTGCTGCTAATTCTGAAGCCGGAGTATTAGCTACTGCTACTAATGGCAATAATGCTGCCGGCAGTGCAGCTACTAATGCAGATTTAGCAGCTGCTGTTGCTCTTAAGGCTATGACTAAGTCTGGTAAATTTACTCAACCCGCTGCTAATGAAGATGGAGCAGTTAAAGCAGCAGCAGTAATTGCTGTAAATAAGGTATTAGGAGTACTTGATTTTATAATTAGGAAACAGTATCAATCAATCTAGATAAGATAAGATAAGAGAAGCTGTTAAGGGAATACAGTACTCAGAGACTACTACTGAAGCAACTGAAGTTAGTACTACTTAACCTGCTACTACTGAATAAATTACCTAATTAAAAGATCTAAATAAAGTCATTTTAGGAAAACATTTCTCATGAAGAGAAATGTTTTCCTAAAATGACTTTATTATTTAATTTACTTACTTACTTTTTTTAAATATTTAATGAAGGACCTATACTAATTAAACTTTAATTATATTTGAACTTTATCAAATCAATATTCTGAAATGGTATATAATAGACATTCAAAACTTTATTCTTCATTATCACTTATTTCTGAATAAAAGATAAAGAAATAAAATTTTTAAAAAATATAAAATAACAATCCCATTATTTACTTATTGAAAAGTCTTTTTTTCTAGACTAATTTAAAGTATTGCTATATATTTTTTTTAAAAAAATTTTCAAGGAAAAACATAATGAACAAAATGATCCTTTTTACTAAAAAAATCAATAATATATCAAATATATATACTATGTTTTTAGCTATCTTCACTTTTCTTAACTGTGATCTAAATACACACAAAAATAAATACACTAATACTAAAGGTTATAATACCAGTGCAATTATGACTGAGAAAAAATTTAATAATGAAATCTTAAAACTAGACTTAAATAGAGATGAAAAACAAGCCCTTAACTTCTTCATAATATCACTTAAAGATCAAAATATTTTAAGAAAATTAAAAGAAGCATCAGTTAAACATCTTATTGATCATATGAATTACACCTATAATGCAACAAATGTAATTGAGTTATTCAACGAACTTGGTAACAAAAAAACTAAAGTATTACTTCAAATGATATATAAAAAGATTAAAAAAATTGACGATCAATCAAGTGATTTTTTCTTTGTAAATACATTTACTTCATGGTGGCAAATTTGGAGTGTCATACCATCAACTTTCGATATTCAAAATAACAAGACTATATCATAGAAAGTCTTGTATAAGGTGAGTCTTTACAAAACCAAAAGACTCACCTTATACAAATTAAATAATTTATGGATTTAATCAAATTTAAATAAACAAGCAAATTACTTATCTGTAGCCCAAATACCCAAATAGCTTAAAAAAAGAGCTTTCTTAAGCTTATCTAAGTTGTTAAAAACTAAAAAATATATAAAATTGATTCAACTTATGAAAAGTTTTTATTTTTTCTAAATACTCTCTAATTCAATCAAACACCATACCTAATACTTTCAAGTAACTTAGCTTCATAAAGGTAGTTACATAACTTCAAATCATTTCCTAAATCAATAAATTTCAAATATGAATCTATTTAATAGCAACTACCAAACATGTTTGCTATGTAAAAATCTATGTAATATTATATACCGCTGTAAGTAAATTTCTCTATTTCCTTTACGTAAATACTGAATTTTTCATATAAGACTGCTTTATAGTACTAATCAAGCAAAATCTAAAACTATAACTTATCCTTATCCTAATTCATGAAAACCTTTATTCATCCCTCTTTAAATTACAACTATCTAGACTCATATACCCGTATAAATAATGTTTATATAATACTAAAACTATGTATCTTCTTCAATTAAAATACATTATATATACTTACTTCTTAAAAGAATTTAATTCATTAACACTAGTCTAAGTAGCCTCAGCATTAGAATTATTTCCAGATTTCATGTCAGCAACAATTTTGTCAAAGAATATCTTAGTGCCTTATACAGTATCCTAAATAGTTTTAAAGTAGTTCCCAACATCAGACTTTTTAGTAGTAGTATTAAAAACCTAAAACACCTCCAACCATATCAGAAAGGGAAGTAAAAACATCTAAGAACCCTTTACCTAAATTAGCAATAGAATTTAAGAATGTGGTTTTAGGATCTTCCGTCTTAGTACTGCCACTCCTACAACCAAGAAGTAAAAATAAAGTCATCAATAACGCACTTAAAGTAATTCTTTTCATTATCACGTGCCTCCTTATTACTCAAGGGACAAGACATAAATAAAAGAAAAACAATTCTTATAAAAAGAAAAGTTTTCCTCAAATGACTTTATTTAGTAGATTATTTAAATAGATAATTTATTTAGTAGCAGCAGGTTGAGTAGAACTAGCTTCAGTTGACTCAGTAGTAGTTTCAGAGTACTGTATTCCCTTAACAGCTTCTCTTATCTTATCTAGATTGCTTGCAACTGTTTTTCTAATTATAAAATCAAGTATCCCTAATACCTTATTTACAGCAGTTACAGCAGCGGCTTTAACTGCTCCATCTTCATTAGCAGCAGGTTGAGTAAATTTACCAGACTTAGTCATAGCCTTAAGAGCAACAGCAGCAGCTAAGTCTGCATTAGTAGCTGCCTTAGCACCATTAGCATTTGCAGCACCAGTAACTAGTTGTCCAGCATTGTTATTATTGGCAGCAACAAGACCAGAAGTAGTAGAATCTTTTATTTTATCAATCATAGCCCATGGATCAGCTTTAGTCACCTCATCAACCAATTTAGGACCAGAACCTGCAGCAGCCTGAGCATTTCCACCAAGTGCATCAGGTGCAGCACCAGCATCATTATTTACTGGTCCACCAGCATCTCCAGAACTGATTTCTACTTCAGATTTCTTTGCTACTTCAATAATTGCATTCACACTTTTAATTATAGTGTCAACTCCATCCTTATCAGCAGCAACTGCAGCACCAGCATTATTAGCATCACCAATATTAGTATCGCCAGCCTCCTTAACAACCCCAGCAAGTTTAGTTAAAGCAGCAATTAGTTTTTCAAAGACATCATTTGCACCTTTAATTGCACTCTTAACAGCTTCAATTGTGCTGTTATTGGCATTTTTTGCCTCAGATATTTTATTTGATAGCTCATTTAACTTATTCTTAGTAGTTGTAAGCCCATCTCCTATAGTCTCAAAGTGTTCACCAACTTTACTTCTCCTGTCACCCGATTTAACTGCTGTAAATCCAAAAGTATCACCAATAGCATTACCAAAAATACCAAAAATCTCATAAAACCCATGACCTATCTTAACTAATGAATCTAAGAAAGTATTCTTACTCTCAGCAGCCAATTTCTCAGCCTGAAGTTGTCCACTTCCACAGCTAAGAAGTAAAAATAAAGTCATTAATAACGCACAAAAAGTAATTCTTTTCATTATCACGTGCCTCCTTATTACCTCATCAGGGCAAAATAGTTAAAAAAGGAATAATTTTTACAAAACAAGTCAATACTCACAAAAACTCATACATCACAATAAGAATTACTATATATTGTTTAAATTACAAAGATAAGAGAATTGATATGAGTAAACTTACAAGGTTAATACTTCTCAGCACATTACTTTTGAACTGTTGCAAATTATATAATATAAGTATAAAACCTACTGATGCTCAGCCACATAATAGATCTAAGAGGAATTTGAATAAATTACCAAATAAAACTGACTAAACAGAAAAAAATTTACTCTATCTGATGATAAGCAGAAGAAATTTAGCTATTTAAAGCATGCATTGAATCAGGTAATTAATAATTACAAAATTAAATTGGTGGATGCAAAGATGAAAGTAAGAGCAAATACACAAAATTTCTTGACTGGCTTAACGAATACAAACAAAAAAAAAGAAGTGAAAAAGACAATGATAAAATTTTTGCTCAATATATCAATGATGCTATTGATTATAAATCGAACAGTTTTTTAAAGGTATTATGAACAGTATGTCCTACAAAAATACTAATAAAGGAATATTTGAATATCTTAAAATAAAGCTTTCAGAAGAAAAATCATGTAGCAGAACTTACAGTAAATTAGCAATAAAAATAAGGAGATTTGTTATGAAAAAATCAATTTTATTTTAATGCCGGCATTACTAATTAATAGTTTAAGTCAATTTAATAATAAAAATGATGATAACTCATCATAATGAAATTAAGAAAGCATATTTAAAAAAAGAGATTTAAAATAGTAAAGCAAAAAACACCTTATAAAAAATAAATTAAACTTATTACCAAAATGGTCAAAGTAATGCATCAAGTAAACAATTGATTCATAGAGGAGAAGAAATTAAATTTTGCAGAGAATACTTACAAAAACCATTAAACCTATACGATTTAGAAGAGAAAATACTTTGCAAAATAATTTCATTTTAAGGTCATCTTCAGTTACATTTTTATGTAATTTCCAAAAACTATCAAATATCTATATAAATCTCTTGACATATCCTAACTCAAAACCAAGCAAATAACCGATGCTATGTTATATTTTTTGATGTTTAATATCAATCTATTTAAAGAATATATTAAACTCATTAAACCTATCACCTCAAATAAGGTACAAAAAATATTCAAAATTACAAAATTAAGTATATATAAGAAAGCCTCCCCTTAAAGAAACTTTTCTTCTCATGAAATAGGAAGTTTGTATTTACTGGCAAAGAATACTTAAAAGGTTCATCAATAACTACATATCCAAAAAGATTTGGTTACCTTTAACTATATTTAGACTTTTCTTATATTAAAAAGATGACAAAATATTTTATTACTTCCAAACTAAACTCTCTCTTTATTAAATACTTATTAAGTAAGCCAATCTAATACTCTATAGTTTCAAGCTTTGATTTCCCTCCAAAATAATCAAGTATACTAGATTTATCATTCTATGATTATAACAAAAATATATCTATTATCTCTAAACTATCAAAAGGGTCTCACATCATATCATATTCTTATATATTTTCAATACTTCTACAATATTACTTAAATTCATTTTACTTATTATATTGATTGTATTTTACATTATTAACATTCTATGTTGATTATTTATCATAATAAGTCAAAAACTAAAAACCTACAACATTATTAACAAAAATGGCTTTATCATACAAAAAATATTGCACTATTAAACTTGAAAGTCAAAATTTAAGCCTTTGTTAGCAAATCTTTTTGAGAATTGTTAACAAAGGCTTAAAAACTTTTAAGCTTGACCAACATAGGATGGGATTTAAATGCCCACACAATTAATATTAAAATACATTAAAAATCAAATAAAATCAATTGTTTTTTAAATTTCTATATCTGATTTTTAACTGTTCTAAAATGTTCCCTTCATTACTAAAAATCTCTTCTAAAAGAAAACTTGTAAATTCAGAATTTTTCTTATAAAATTCATATGCTTGCTCTGTTTTAAGTTGAAAACGCAACGGCTTTATTGGATTTTTTTTCGATTTTTTACTGGTAACTTCATTTGATTTGATACTTTTATAAACATCTACTACTCCCCTTTGTTTAATATCATTTATACTTAAATCACCCCTTAATACATGTTCATATATTTTTAAATATGAATATGCTTGTGTTTTTTTAATCAAAAATTTATTGATAAACACCTCAAAACTTTTATATCCGTCAATAAGGTAAAGATTTTTGGTTTTTATATTGTATAAAATTTCCATTATTTGAATTTTATTTTCAATATCATTGATCATACTTTTCCTTAAAGCGAACTTATAATTCTCATATTCTTCCTCTTGCGAAATGCTCATCAAACCCTTTTCCCTATCATTTAAAACAATTATATTTTTTGACACTTGCAAAACTCCTTAGAACAAAATCGTTCGATATCGAACGATTTTGTTCTCATTAACTATAAAAATTAAATTTAAATTCTTAATATATTATTTAAACATTCTGCACATTCTTGATAATAAAGCTCCTTATAACTGGGCTCTTGTAAGTTATTTGTAAAAACTTTTATTTTATTGGAAAAATGAACCTTTCCTTTAATAAAATTACCATATTTTTCTTGAATTGAATTTTCTATATCCTTAAAAGTATTTCTATTTCTCATAAACTGATTTTCTACTATTGATATATCAATGTCTTTATCTATATAAATAGAAATTTTTGAAATGTATTTCATCAATATAGACAAACTTTCAACCGAAAATCTCTCAACCTGAATAGGTATTATGAGCTTATCTGTAACATGTAAAGCATTATCTAAAAGTGAATCTAAATTAGGAGGAGTATCTATCAAAACATAATCAAAATAATAACTAACTAAAAAATTTTTTAACCTATGTTTTAAAGAAAGAACTTTATACGAATCAACTTGTTGATTAAAAAGATGTAAATTTGGATGAGAAGGTAGAAGATACATTCTATCATTTATCTTGTTTAAATATTTACTAAAATCTAAATTTGTATTTTCTCTTAAAAACTCATAAACATTATTCACCTCTAAATTTTTTATATATTGCATAAAATAACTGGTTAAACTATTTTGAGGATCTAAGTCTATAACTAAAATCTTCTTGCCCGCATCTTTTAAAATATAACTAAAAATAATAGTTAAAATGCTTTTTCCAACACCACCCTTGATATTAGCAATTGTGATTATTTCTGGTTTTTTTCTATCCATTTATTTATAATCCCTCCATTTGGTAGCTTTTTGCCATAAAATTCATATACTTGTTTTTCTAAATTGATCATTCTTTCAACTAAAGATTCATAATATTTCTTATTAGCTTTTTCCTTTCTAAGTAAATAAGTAATTTCTCCAATATAACAAAAAACACTACCTTTCTTAAATCTAAACTCTACGTAATAAACTTTTGAAAATGTAGACGCTTTCATGATACCATTCTCTTCATATCTTGTTACAATATTTTGTATTGGTTTTCTATACCAATAAGATATGCCCAAAAATTTATCATCATCTCTTAAAGAAAATAGATTAAACACTGCTATTTTTTCTTGATTAAAAAGTTCCCTAAAAGAAACAAAAAATTTACCTTTTTGGTTTTTATTAATTCCAAAAGAGAACAAATCTTTCATTATTTTTGTATGATATATTGTCCTGTTATTAATTTTTTCTACTTTTACGAAAAGATTCCTGTTGTTTTTTTTCTTAATTTCTGATTCCTTTTTTTTTAAGCGTTCTAATATACTCTCCATAACTAATCCTTAACTGGTGATTATCTCAAGTTTTTTTGGTTTTAAATAACCTATATTATTATTTATCAACTCTAAAAGTTCATGATAGTAATAATTATTAAGTACCTTGCTGTATGTTAACTTATCCTGTTTATTTAAATAATCCTTCAATATTGATACTAAAATCGATTTGTCTATTTTATGTCTTAATTGTTCAAGAAGTATGCTAAATACGTTATTTCTAATGTCTTTTTTATTTTCTTGTGTATTCCTATTAGTATATTCAACTGTTTTCTTAAGATTTCCTATTATTTTCTTTAAGTCATTGTACTTGTTATTCTCTATGATAAAGTGGGGTTTGTCTTTATATTGTTCATATACTTCTTGTATTTGTGTTTCTAACTGTTTACTGTTATATCCTTCGTTTTCCAGTCTAATCCTTGTTTCATTCAAGATATTACTTATTTCTTGCTGTTTACTTCTTTTCGATTTAATACCATTAATTTTCTTGTATATACTGTTTTTAATTAAATTTTCGGTTCTTTTAATAATTTTACATACTTTAATCGTAATATTTTTTTCTAATTTTAAATTTAAAATAGAATAGAGTATGTCTGATTTAAAGTTGCATTTTCTGATGTATTTTTTTACTTGGAGTTTTTCTATAAGTTTTATGTCTTTCTTCTTCTCTTTATTACAATTATTATAATAACACTCCCATTTTTCTACACTGCTATTTTTAATGCAAGTTTTTTCAAGATATACATTAACACGTTTTTTATGTCTTTCCTCTTTTTTCTCTCTAAATTGCTTATTGATTATGCAGTAACATTCTTTTTTAGAGTATTTAAGTTTGTAGTGAATTTCAGTTCCCATGTTAACACCCAAATGTCTATGATAATTAATTGTTACTTGAAATTCTTTTTCTAATTTATAAAGATAACTTTGTAGTGTTTTAAGTTTGATAGGTTTTTGGTCATTGTTTTTCATATTATTATTGAAATAATAAAGTATGTCATTTTGAGTGTATTTTTTTAACTTTAAGTTCATGTAATTTAGTGTTGATATTAAAACTATTAATTTGTGTTGGTATTTGTTTGTAAATTTTTTTGTGTTCCTCATTTAAATCTCCTGTGTTGGTTATTGAATTATTATCTTTTATCATAGTGCAATACCCGTTAAAAAGTAAACCCATTTATAATAAAAATATTTTTAGTAAATATATTATAGGGTATATTGGTGAGTTAATTGGTAATATCTCTTACTTAAAGACGAAGGAAATCCTGAGGAGAGGATAATAAAAAAGCTTAAGATGGTAATAGCATAGAGAATAATGACGGCGCAGGTAAATTGTTAATGGTAGTACTGTAGCTATTTCTGATGCAAAGAAAATAGTAGAGGTCGCAGCAGTAAGTACAGTTATTAAGGCATTAGATACATTGACTATTGCTATAAGAAAAACTATTGATATAGGGCTTAAGGAAGTTAAAGAAGTTATGAAAATTAATTCTACTGATACTCCGTTAACTTTTGATAATCAGCCTCCTGAAGCTAAGAAGAACTAAGAATCAGGACTAAATAGGATTAGTAAGCAATACATAACTAAATAAAGTCATTTTAGGAAAACTTTTCTTTTTATAAGAACCGTTTTCCTTTTATCTATATTTTGTTTCCTTGCGGTAATAAGGAGGCACGTGATAATGAAAAGAATTACTTTTTGTGCGTTATTAATGACTTTATTTTTACTTATGTCTTGTAATAATTCAGCTTCTTCTCCTAAAGATGGGCAAGCGGCTAAATCTGATGGCACTCTTATTGATTTAAAGTCAGTAAGTTCAAAAATAACAGAGGCTGTTGCTTTTGCTAAAGATGTTAAAGAAGTTCATACTTTAGTTAAGTCAGTAGGTGAGTTTGCTAAGGGTATTGGAAATAAAGTGACTCAAAACACTGGTGCTATTGCTGCTGATGCTGGGGGTAATAATAATGGAGCCTTAATTGCAGGGGCATTTAGTATAATATCGGTTGTAAGCACTAAAGTGGAAGCATTAGGAAAAAAAGATGGTATTTCTGCTGAATTGAAGACACAGCTTGATGATGTAAAGGCGAAAAGCAAAGCATTTTTAGATAAGGTGAAGGGAGATTCTGAGCTTTGTAAAAAAGATGTTTCTGATGATCATGCAAAAAAAGCTTTGGATGTAAATAATGGTACTAAAGATAAAGGAGCTGAAGAACTTATTGCATTGAACACAGCAGTTGATGTGTTGTTAACTTCTGCTAAAGATGCAGTAACAACTGCAATTAAGGAACTTACAACCCCTGCTAAACCTTCTAACACCTAAGGATAAACAAGTTAATTTATTATTATAAGATTACTTTTTAATCAATCGTTATTTTCTTATAAAATAAAGTCTATAAATAATAAGCTAGGAGTTTGCTTCTCTTAGCTTATTTTCTATTTATTTGCTTTAATACTTTATTATACTTATTAATATTATTTTTAATTTCTTTGATTTCTTTTATCTTTTAGACTTATATTTATGCTTTGATTTTATCTTGTTTTATCACTTAATGATAACTTCTATTGCTTATTTTTACTTCTTGGTTATGGAAGTGGTAGTACTAAGACGGAAGATCCTAAAACCACATTCTTATCTTCTATTGCTAATTTAGGTAAAGGGTTCTTAGATGTTTTTACTTCTCTTAGTGATATGATTACTGGTGCTTTTGGTATTAAGGCTGAGACTAAAAAGGAAGATATTGGTAAGTATTTCATTGATATTGAAAAAACTATGACATCTGTTAAAAATAAGTTACAAGAAGAAGTTGCTACTAATGGAAATTACTCAAAACTTAAAACAGTCGTTGATACTTTTATCACTAACACGTTAGATAAAATTGCTGAAGGAGCAAAGACTGCAGCAAAAGGTGTTGAAGGTAGTGATGCTATTGGTGGTGCTCCTACAACTGGTCAGGATCCTGCATCTGCTGATGCTACAAGTGTCAACTCACTAGTTAAAGGAATTAAAATTATTGTTGATGTAGTTCTAAAAAAGAATGAGGAGAATGCAGGCGCTACTACACCTACAGCAATTAGTGGAAAAAAACAGTAAAGAATTGTCAATAAAGTATACATAACTAAATAAAGTCATTTGAGGAAAACTATTTCTCTTTTCATAAGAATTGTTTTCCTTTTTTTACTATTTGTAATAGTATCCAGGTCTAAAGAGTATTGATAGCAATCCTTTAACAACAGATTGATGGTAAGACTGCATTTGAGTTTTTTGATAAACTAAAGAAAATAGATTAAACATTTATGTTAAATTTAGGGACTTTCTTAAATCACATTTTACTAACATAAAGTTCCTATAATACTTAAGATATTATATAATAATTATATAAGGAGATTTTATGCAAGATTCATCACTACATTCTGTTGCTAGTACACAAATTTTTAATGGGCATATTACAGAGGAGATTATATATCAAGAATTTGTAAAGATGGGTATGCAAGATTTTGTTGCAAATGATCTCTCTAAAAGATATTATCGTAATGAACTGACTTATAAAGATATTGAGTATTTAGAGAGTAATTTTAATCTTAAGTTTGAGATGTTAGAGCGTAGTTTAAAATCTGAAATTATTTCTGTTAAAACTGAGCTTGATAATAAGATAGACATTAAATTTAATGAGCTGGATAATAAAATAGATTCTGTTGAAAGTAACTTAAATGTAAAGATTGATATTGTTAGAAATGAGTTAAAATCTGACATTAAAGACTTGGATAATAAGATAGATATTGTTAGAAATGAATTAAAGTCTGATATTGCATCTGTTAGTAATGAAATTTCTCTTGTTAGAAAAGATATAGAGATTAATAAAATGGAACTTGATAGTAAACTTGATAAAACCGCATCAGAATTTAAGAGTTCATCAAGACTGCATGGTTGGATGTTTGGTACCCTTATTACCCTTAATATAGGAATATTTTTAGCATTAATGTCATTATTAGTAAAGTAAATTTATTTATTTGATAATATATCAATTGTTTTTTTACAAAACACTAAAATTTTAAGTACAATTTGACTTCATTAATTGTTAAATCACACACAGTATCTGAAATGTTAAAGCATCTATGTTCTTTATTTACTGTTTTTATTTTGTTAGAAGCTTGCTAACCATCTTTCCTTCCTTGAGTAATAAGGAGGCACGTGATAATGAAAAGAATTACTTTAAGTGCATTATTGATGACTTTATTTTTACTTCTTAGCTGTGGGAGTGGTAGTGCTAAGGTGGAAGATCCTAAAACTATATTCTTAACTTCTATTGCTAATTTAGGTAAGGGTTTCTTAGATGTTTTTACTTCCCTTTCTGATATGATCACTGGGGCTTTTGGCATTAAAGCAGATACTAAAAAATCTGATATTGGTAAGTATTTCACTGATATTGAAAAAACTATGAACACAGTTAAAAAGAAGTTACAAGAGGAAGTTGCTACTAATGGTAATTACTCAAAAATTAAATCTGTTGTTGATACGTTTATCACTAACACATTAGACAAGATCGCAGAAGGAGCTAAAACAGCAGCTAAAGGGGCTATTGGTGACGATAAGATTGGTAGTGCTCCTACTACTGGTCAGGATGCTGCACCGGCTGATACTGCAAGTGTGAACGCCCTTGTTAAAGGGATTAAAACTATTGTTGGAGTGGTTTTAAAAGACAATGAAGGGAGTGCAGAGGCTACTAAAACTGCAGAAGATGATAAAAAGGATATTGGTAAGTTGTTTGATGGTAGTAAAGATGATGCCAAAGAAGAAAATATTGCAAAGGCATCAGCTAGCATTGGAGCAGTGACTGGGGCTGATATATTAAAAGCTATTGTTAAATCCAAAGAAGATCCTAAAGCTAATAATACTGATGGAATTGAAAAAGCTACAGATGCAGCTGAGATTGCTATTGCTCCGGCTGCTAATGGTAAAAAAGAAATTAAGGAGGCAGCAGCACAAAAGGACGCAGTTATTGCTGCTGGTATTGCACTGCGAGCAATGGCTAAAGATGGTAAATTTGCTGCTAAAAATGAAGAGAAATCCGCTCATGCAATAAATGGTGCTGTTGCTAGTGCTGTTGGTAAGACTTTAAGTACTCTAATAATAGCAATAAGAAATACTGTTGATACTGGTTTAAAGTCAATTAGTGAAGCACTAGATTCAGTTACACAAGAAGATAAATCTTTAGATTCTACTACACCTGCAGAAGCAACAACTAGTGGACAACAATAAAATAATTATTAATAAACATACATAACTAAATAAAGTCATTTGAGGAAAACTCTTCTCTCTTCATGAGATTTGTTTTCCTTTTAGCTATATCTTGTCCCTTGAGTAATAAGGAGGCACGTGATAATGAAAAGAATTACTTTTTGTGCGTTATTAATGACTTTATTTTTACTCATGTCTTGTAATAATTCAGCTTCTTCTCCTAAAGATGGACAAGCGGCTAAACCTGATGGGACTCTTATTGATTTAAAGTCAGTAAGTTCGAAAATAACAGAGGTTGTTGCTTTTGCTAAGAGTGTTAAAGAAGTTCATACCTTAGTTAAGTCTATTGATGAGCTCGCTAAAGCTATTGGTAAGAAAATTAAAAATGATGGGGGGTTAGATGCTGAAGCTGGTCAAAATGGGTCGTTAATTGCTGGAGTGCATAGTGTAATATCAGCTGTAAAAACTAAAGTTGGGGTATTGGAAACAACAAGTGAAATTTCTAATGAATTGAAAACCAAGATTACTGAGGTTAAAAGTAAATCTGAAGCATTCTTAAATAAATTGAAAGATGGGCATACCGAGCTTGGCAAAAAAGATGCTTCTGATGATGACACAAAAAAAGCTATACTTAGAACTAATAGTGATAAAAGCAAGGGAGTTACAGAACTTATTGCACTGAACACAGCAATTGATGAATTGTTAACATCTGCTGAAGATGCAGTAACAGCTGCAATTAAGGAGCTTACAACTCCTGCTAAGTCAGCATCTTCTGCTAAATCTAACTAAGGGTAAACAAGTTAATTATTTATTATAAGATTATTTTTTAATCAATCGTAATTATCTGATAAAATAAAGTCTATAAATAATAAGCTAGGAGTTTGCTTCTCTTAGCTTATTTTCCTTTTTTATTCTATATCTACTTCCTTTACTTCTTTATTAGACTTCTTTAAGATTTCTTTTATTTTTTAGACTTATACTTATGCTTTGATTTTAATTTGTTTTATCATTTAATAATAACTTATATTTCTTATTTTTATTTCTTAGCTGTGGGAGTGGTAGTACTAAGATGGAAGATCCTAAGACCACATTCTTAACTTCTATTGCTAATTTAGGTAAGGGGTTCTTAAATGTTTTTACTTCCCTTTCTGATATGGTTGCTGGTGTTTTGTGCATTAAGGCTGACACTAAGAAATCTGATATTGATAAGTATTTCACTGATATTGAGACAACTATGAACACAGTTAAAAGAAATTACAGACAGAAGTAGCTACGAATGGTAACTATCCAAAGATAAAGGAAGTAGTTGATAAGTTTATTACTGAGACATTAGATAAGATTGCTGCAGGAGCAAAGGAAGCTGCTAAAGGGGCTGCTGGTGACGATAAGATTGATGGTGCAGCATCAACAGGAGAGAGAAGTTTAAGCGAAGTCCTAATGGAGGTAGGTAGAAGTGCTGAGAATGCTTTTTATTCTTTTTTAGAGTTACTCTCAGATACATTAGGCTTTACTGCTAAATCAACTACAAAGAAAGAGGATGTAGGAGCTTATTTTAAAAGTCTAGGTGACAAGCTTGGAAAAGCATCAGCAGAGTTAGAACAAGTAGTAAAAGATTCGGAAACAGATGTTGATAAAGGTGGTCTAAACAAGGTAATTAAAGAAGCAGTTGATACTGCTAAGACTACTTTAAGTACATTAAAAGGTCATTTAGAGTCTTTAGGTCAAGTAGGTGATTCTAATTTAGTGGGTGATGCAGCAAGTGCTGCTGGGCAAGGTACAACACCAGATGATGTTGAGTTAAAGAAAGCATACAATGCATTGAAAGAAATAGTAAAAGCTGCAACAGATGTAGGTGTTCAAGCATTAAAAGAAGGAACTACTACATTACAAGCAAATGGAGGCGCAGATAATAAGGATGGTGCTAAGATATTAGCTACAAGTGGTGGGAATCCAGCAGCAGGAGATGTAGCTAAAGCAGCAGTAATATTAGCAGCAGTAAGTGGTGAGGAAATTTTAAAATCAATAATTGAATCACAAGAAAATGATGCGGTAGCAGGTGTTTCAAGTAATGCAGATGTCAACACAAGTGCATTAAAGTTTGCAAAAGGAGGAACAAATAATCATGTATCAAATGCACATACTCCAAAAGCAGCAGCGGTTGCAGGAGGGATAGCACTGCGCTCATTGGTTAAGACAGGTAAATTATCAGCAGGAGCAGCAGCTAATAGTGCAGGAGGACAAGGAGAAGTACAAAAAATAGGAGTAACAGCAGCAAACAAACTATTGAAAGCAGTAGAGGATGTAATTAAGAAGACAGTAAAGAATGTTCTTGAAAAAGCAAAAGGAGAAATAGATAAAGCAAGAGCTACAAAACCAGAAGGTCAGTAATAAGATAAATAATTAGATTAATTACTTAAAAGTAAGATTAGAAGGCATCTTAGATCGATATCTAAGATGCCTTCTATATTGTTGTAATTAACTTTAAGAAGTTAAATTGGCTGCTAAATCTAGAATTTCGTTCTTTGATTCATTTATCAAAATAGGTCAAGGATTTCAAGAGATTTTTGGCATTTTTGGTAATGCTATTGGAGACGCTTTTGGACTTACAGTAGTTAAATCTGGTGATAAGAAAAGTAAAGTTGGTGAACACTTTGAGAAAATAAAAAAAGGTTTAGGTGATACTAAGGATAAGTTAAAAGAGTTGTCAGGTGAAATATCTGAAGCAAAAAATGCTAATAGCAGCACAATTGAAGCTGTTAAGGGTGCAATGGGCAGTGCTAGTGATGTCTTTGAACAACTAATTGCCGCTCTAACTAAACTTGCTGATGCAACTAAAGATGATAACCCAATTGGTCATAATGATAATAATGCTGCTGCTGGTGCTGAAAAGGATGGAGTTGAAGCTATTATTGCAGGAGTTAAAGAAATTGTTGAAGCAACAGAGAAGTCTGGAGTAAAGATTGAAGCTGGAGATGCTGGTGGGCAGATAACAGCTGCTGCTAATACTGCTGCCCCTGCTGTACTGAGTGGTCATAATAATGCAGCTGCAGGCGCTGGAGCTGGTGATAAGCTAGCAGCTGAAGTTGCTAAAGCAGATCCATGGGCAATGATTGATAAGATTAAGAATGCTACCGCTACTGATCCTGCTACCCTTGCTCAAAGCAATAATAATGAAGCTGGAACACTAGCTGCTTCTAATGCTAATGCTAATGATAATAACTATGGTGCTAAAACCAATGCTGACCTAGCAGCTGCTGTTGCTCTTAAGGCTATGATTAAGGGTGGTAAATTTAGAGCTGATAATGCAGATGCTGAAGCAGTTAAAGCTGCTGCTATAAGTGCTGTAAATAAGGTATTAGGAGTACTTAATTTTATAATTAGGAAAACAGTATCAAGTAATCTAGATAAAGTAAGAGAAGCAGTTAAAGGAATACAGTACTCTGAGACTACTACTGAATCAACTGAAGTTAGTACTACTCAACCTGTTACTACTAAATAAATTATCTAATTAAATAATCTACTAAATAAAGTCATTTTAGGAAAACTCTTCTCTTCATAAGAATTGTTTTCCTTTTATTTGTATTATACTGATGACTTTATTTTTACTTATGAGCTGTGGCAGTGGTAGTGCTAAGGTGGAAGATCCTAAGACCTTATTCTTAAACTCTATTGCTAATTTAGGTAAAGGGTTCTTAGATGTTTTTACTTCCCTTTCTGATATGATTACTGGTGCTTTTGGTATTAAGGCTGACACTAAGAAATCTGATATAGGGAAATACTTTAGTGATATTGAAAACACTATGAACACAGTTAAAAAGAAATTGCAAGCAGAAGTTGCTAATAATGGAAATTACTCAAAACTTAAATCAGTTGTTGATACTTTTATCATAGGCACATTAGACAAGATCGCAGAAGGGGCTAAAGAAGCTGCTAAAGGGGCTACTGGTGGAGCTATTGGTGAGGTTGTAAAGGCTAATGCTGTTGGGGCTACTACTGATGCAGAGAGTATAAAGAATCTTGTTAAAGGGATTAAAACTATTGTTGATTTGGTTTTAAAAGAAGGGGATCCAAAAGCAGATAAAACTAAGCCTGTTGATGCTGATAAGAAAGATATTGGTAAGTTATTTGGGGCTAAAAATGATAGTGCTGATGGTGGTGCTGAAGAGAAACATGTAGCGGCTGCTAGTGCATCAATTGGGGCAGTAACTGGGGCTGACATTCTAAAAGCTATTGCTTCTGCTAATGCTGATGCTACTAAAGATGGTAAAGTTAGTGAGGCTAAGGATGCAGCTGCTCTGGCTTTAGCTAAGGGTACTTCTACTGATAATGATGATCAACTTGGGGATTCCGCAAAGAAAGACGTTGTTATTGCTGCTGGTATTGCACTGCGAGCTATGGCTAAGGATGGTAAATTTATTGTTAAGGATACTGCTGCAAATAAAACTGAAGCTGAAGCAGCTAAAGGGGTTGCTGCTAATGCAATAGGTAAGACTTTGAGTACTCTAATAATAGCAATAAGAAATACTGTTGATAGTGGATTAAAAACAATAAGTGAAGCACTAGCTGCCGTTAAACAAGAAGATAAAGCTGCAGATTCTACTTCACCTACAGACGCAGCAGCTAGTGGACAACAACAATAAATAATTATCAATAAAACATAACTAAATAAAGTCATTTTAGGAAAACCCTTCTTTTCATAAGAATTGTTTTCCTTTTACCTATATCTTGCCTTCCTGAAGTAAAAAGGAGGCACGTGATAATGAAAAGAATTACTTTTTGTGCGTTATTAATGACTTTATTTTTACTCATGTCTTGTAATAATTCAGCTTCTTCTCCTAAAGATGGACAAGCGGCTAAATCTGATGGAACTGTTATTGATTTAGCTAAAATAACTAATAACATAAAAGAGGCTGTCGCTTTTGCAAAAAATGTTAAAGACGTTCATACTTTAGTTAAATCCATTGACGAACTCGCTAAAGCTATTGGGAAAAAGATTGATGCTAATGGACTTGCTGCTGATGCTAATCATAATGGTTCTTTAATTGCAGGAGTATATAGTGTTATAGAAGCTGTGGATACTAAATTAGGAACATTAGGCAAAGTTGGGCTCTCTAGTGATTTAAAGGCAAAGGTTAATGCTACTAAGACTGAAAGTGCAGCATTTTTGACCAAAATAAAAGGCCAGAATTCTGATCTTGGTAAAGACACTGCTAGTGATGCTCATGTAAAAAATGCCATAGATAAGAGTGATGCTACTGGGGGTAAGGGTAAGGAAGAACTTGTTAAACTAAACACAGCAATAGATGAGTTGTTAACATCTGCTGAAGATGCAGTAACAGCTGCAATTAAAGAGCTTTCAACCCCTGCTAAGTCAGCATCTTCTGCTCAATCTAACTAAGGGTAAACAAGTTAATTTATTATTATAAGATTACTTTTTAATCAATCGTAATTATCTGATAAAATAAAGTCTATAAATAATAAGCTAAGAGTATGCTTCTCTTAGCTTATTTTGTTTCTTTATTCATATCTTTACTTGCTTTACTTCTTTATTATACTTCTTTAGATTTCTTTAATTACTTTTATCTTTTAGACTTATATTTATGCATTGATTTTATCTTGGTTTATCTCTTAATAATAATTTAGATTGCTTATTTTTACTTCTTAGTTGTGGCAGTGGCAGTACTAAGACGGAAGATCCTAAAACCACATTCTTAACTTCTATTGCTAATTTAGGTAAAGGGTTCTTAGATGTTTTTACTTCTCTTAGTGATATGATTACTGGTGCTTTTGGTATTAAGTCTGATACTAAGAAATCTGATATTGGTAAGTATTTCACTTCTATTGAAAAAACTATGAACACAGTTAAAAAGAAATTACAAGATGAAGTTGCTAAGAATGGGAATTACTCAAAAATTAAATCTGTTGTTGATACATTTATCACTAACACATTAGATAAAATTGCTTCAGGGGCTAAAACAGCAGCAACAGGAGCTACTACTGATGCTGCTATTGGTAATGCTGTTAAAGACCAGGAGGCTGCACCCGCAGACGATATAAGTGTCAATGCACTCGTTAAAGGATTTAAAGAAATTGTTGGTGTAGTTTTGAAAGATGGTGAGGGAAATGCAGGTGCTACTAAGACTGGTAACACAGAGCAAAAATCAATTGGTAAGTTGCTTGGTAAAAAGGATGATGGAACAGAAGCACAAGCTGCTGCAGCAAATGCATCTATTGGCGCTGTAACTTGGGCTGATATATTGCAAGCTATAACTAAATCTAAAGAAAATCCTAAAGCTGATAGTACTGATGGCATTGAAAAAGCTACAGATGCAGCAGAGATTGCTATTGCTCCGGCTGTTAACAACAAGAAAGAAATTAAAGAGGCAGAAGCCAAGAAAGATGCAGTTATTGCTGCGGGTATTGCACTGCGAGCAATGGCTAAGGGTGGTAAGTTTTCTATTAAAAATAATGAGAATGAAGCTGTTAGTACGGTTAATAGTGCAGCAGCTAGTGCAGTCTCAAAGACACTTGGCACTCTTATGCTTGCAATAAGAAATACTGTTGATAATGGTTTAAAGACAATAAGTGAAACACTTGCTACAGTTACACAAGAAGATAAAACCGCAGAGGCTACTACACCTGCAGAATCAACAGCTAGTGGACAGTAACAATAAAGAATTATTAATAAACATAACTAAATAAAGTCATTTGAGGAAAACTTTTCTCTCTTCATAAGAATTGTTTTCCTTTTATCTATATCTTGCCCCCCTGATTAATAAGGAGGCACGTGATAATGAAAAGAATTACTTTAAGTGCATTATTAATGACTTTATTTTTACTGCTTAGTTGTGGTAGTGGTAGTGCTAAGGTGGAAGATCCTAAAACCACATTCTTAACTTCTATTGCTAATTTAGGTAAAGGGTTCTTAGATGTTTTTACTTCCTTTTCTGACATGGTTACTGGTATTTTTGGCATTAAAGCTGAGACTAAAAAGAGTGAAGTAGGGAAGTATTTTACTGATATTGCAAATACTATGACATCAGTTAAAGAGAAATTACAGACAGAAGTTGCTAAGAATGGCAATTATGTAAAGATAAAAGAAGTAGTTGATAAGTTTATCACTAACACACTAGACAAGATCGCTGAAGGAGCTAAAGAAGCGGCTAAAGGGGCTACTAGTGACGATAAGATTGGTAGTGCTCCTACTACTGGTCAGGATGCTGCACCGGCTGATAAAACAGCAGTAAATTCTATTGTTAAAGGGATTAAGACAATGGTTGATATTGTTTTAAAAAACAATGAAGGGAATGCAGAGGCTACTAAGACTGCAGATACTGAGAAAAAATCAATTGGTAAGTTATTTGGTGGCAAAGATAATGATGGAACAGAAGCACAAGCTGCTGCAGCAAATGCATCTATTGGCGCTGTAAGTGGAGCTGATATATTACAAGCTATTGCTAAGTCTGAGGAGGCTGGTGCTGATGAGATTAAAATTGAGACAGCAAAGAATGCTGCTGAGATTGCTGCTGCCAAGAAAGAAGATACTAAAGATTTAAAAGCAGACCAAAAGGACGCAGTTGTTGCAGCTGGTATTGCACTGCGAGCAATGGCTAAGGGTGGTAAATTTGCTGCTAAGAATGAAGAGAAATCTGCTCATTCAGTTAATGGGGCAGCAGCTAGTGCTGTTGGTAAGACATTAAGTACTCTAATAATAGCAATAAGAAATACTGTTGATAGTGGATTGAAAACAATAAATGCAGCTTTTGCTACAGTTACACAAGAAGATAAATCTTTAGATTCTACTACACCTGTAGGCGCAGCAGATAGTGGGCAATAATAAATAATTATCAATAAACATAACTAAATAAAGTCATTTGAGGAAAACTTTTCTTTTTATAAGAATTGTTTTCCTTTTATCTATATCTTACCCCCTTGAGTAAAAAAGGAGGCACGTGATAATGAAAAGAATTACTTTTTGTGCGTTATTAATGACTTTATTTTTGCTTCTTAGTTGTGGCAGTGGACAACTTCAAGCTGAGAAATTGGCTGCTGAGAGTAAGAATACTTTCTTAGATTCATTAGTTAAGATAGGACATGGGTTTTACGAGATTTTTGGCGTCTTTGGTAATGCTATTGGGGATGCTTTGGGATTTACAGCTGTTAAATCGGGTGACCAGAAAAGTAAAGTTGGTGAACACTTTGGGAAAATAAAAAAAGGTTTGGTAGATACTAATGGGAAATTAAAAGAGCTATCAGATGAAATATCTGAAGCAAAAAATGCTAATAGCAGCACAATTAAATTAGTTGAAGATGCAATTAACAGTGCTAGTGACGTTATTGCAAAGCTAATTGACTCTGTAACCAAAATGGCTAGTATAACTAATGATAGTTCTTCTATTGGTGATAATGTTGATAATCCTCCTGCTGCAGCTGAAGAGGTTGGCGTTGATACTATAATTAAAAGTGTAAGTTCAATTATTGAAGTAGCAAAGAAATCTGGCATAGAAATCAAACCCGGAAATGTTGGTAATCAGATAGCTGTAGCTGCTAATGCTACTGATGCTATTGCTGTACTTGGAGGGCATACTGCCAAGGCTTCTGCTGGAGCTGGTGATAAGTTAGCAGTTGAAGTATCTAAAGCAGATCCATGGGCTATGATTGACAAGATTAAGAATGCTAAGGCTACTGCTGCTGCTAAGCTTAATGCTGGTACGGATAATGAAGCAGGAGCACTAGCTGCTTCTAATAATAATGCAGATGCAGGAGCTGGCGCAAAGAGTAACGCAGATCTAGCAGCTGCTGTTGCTCTTAAGGCTATGACTAAAGGTGGTAAATTCAGTGCTAATGCTGCAGATACTGAAGCAGTTAAATCAGCAGCTGTAACGGCTGTAAATAAGGTATTAGGAGTTCTTGATTTTATAATTAGAAAAACAGTATCAAGCAATCTAGATAAGATAAGAGAAGCTGTTAAGGGAATACAGTACTCTGAAACTACTACTGAATCAGCTGAAGCTAGTTCTACTACTCAACCGGCTGCTGCTAAATAAATTATCTATTTAAATAATCTAAATAAAGTCATTTGAGGAAAACTTTTCTCTTTATGAGAACTGTTTTCCTTTTAGCTATATCTTGCCCCCTTGAGTTAATAAGGAGGCACGTGATAATGAAAAGAATTACTTTTTGTGCGTTATTAATGACTTTATTTTTACTTCTGAGTTGTGGTAGTGGTAGTACTAAGACGGAAGATCCTAAAACCACTTTCTTAACTTCTATTGCTAATTTAGGTAAAGGGTTCTTAGATGTTTTTACTTCTCTTTCTGATATGCTTGCTGGCGCTTTTGGTATTAAGGCTGACACTAAAAAGGAAGATATTGGAGCTTATTTCACTAAAATTGCAGAGACTATGACATCTGTTAAAAAGAAATTACAAGATGAAGTTGCAAAAAATGGAAATTACTTGAAACTTAAATCAGTCGTTGATACTTTTATCACAGGAACATTAGACAAGATCGCAGAAGGGGCTAAGACAGCAGCAACAGGAGCTATTGGTAGCGATGCTATTGGTAATGCTGTACACAATCAAGATGCTGTAGCAGCAGATGCTACAAGTGTCAACTCACTAGTTAAAGGAATTAAAGAAATTGTCGGGATAGTTTTAAAATCAAATGAGGGAAATGCAGGAGTTACTAAAACTGCCGAAGCTGAGAAAAAGTCAATTGGTAAATTGTTTGGGACTAAAGACGCTGATGGAACAGAAGCACATGCAGCAGCTGCTAGTGCTTCAATTGGTGCAGTAACTGGGGCTGACATATTACAAGCTATTGCTAGCTCTGCTGAGGCTGGTACTGGTGAGATTAAAGTTGAGACAGCAAAGAATGCTGCTGAGATTGCTGCTGCTAAGGCAGAAGCCGCTAAAGAGATTACAATAGAATCAGCAAAGAAAGATGCAGTTATTGCTGCGGGTATAGCACTGCGAGCAATGGCAAAGGGTGGTAAATTTGCTGCTAAACAAAATGAAGAGAAATCAGCTCATGCAGTTAATGGTGCAGCTGCTAGTGCTGTTGGTAAGACTTTAAGTACCCTTATTATTGCTATTAGGAATACTGTTGATAGTGGTTTAAAGACAATAAGTGCAGCTCTTGCTACAGTTACACAAGAAGATAAATCTGTAGAAGCTACTACACCCGCAGAAACAGCAACTAGTGGACAGTAACAATAAATAATTATTAATCAACATAACTAAATAAAGTCATTTGAGGAAAACTCTTCTTTTTATAAGAACTGTTTTCCTTTTACCTATATCTTGCCTCTTTGAATGATAGGGAGGCACGTGATAATGAAAAGAATTACTTTTTGTGCGTTATTAATGACTTTATTTTTACTTCTTAGCTGTGGTAGTGGTAGTACTAAGGCTGAGGATCCTCAGAGTAGATTCTTAAAGTCAGTTATTAGTTTAGGTAATGACTTCTTAAATGTTTTTACTTCCCTTTCTGATATGGTTGGAGGGGTTTTAGGGTTTAATACTAATACTAAAAAGTCTGATGTTGCAGCTTACTTTAAAACTGTTCATGACACTGTTTCATCTACTAAGACATCCCTTGAGAAAATTGTTGCTGATATGAAATCTGATAATAATCCTAATTCAGAGGCTACTGATACCGCTGTCAAAGCTCTAATTACTAATACTCTTGATAAAATAATTGATGGAGCTAAAACTGCTAGTGAGGCTATTGGTTCTGATGCTAGTGACTCGCTTGCTAATGTTGCTGCTGCCAATGCTGCTGGTGTTGCAGGGACTGGGGTTGATAAGTTAATAAATGGAATTAAAAGTATAGTAGATGTGGTTCTTAAAGATGTAGGAAATGCTGATGCTGGTGATAATAAAAAAGCTGAGGAGCTTAATGTAAGAAATAATGATGGAGCAGGTAAATTGTTTGATGGTAGTACTGGTGCTGCTGGAGATGATAAAAAAGCAGCTGCTGATGCTGCTAAAGCTGTTGGTGCTGTAACTGGCGCTGACATCTTGAAAGCCATGGTTAAAGATAATGGTGATGCTGCTAAACTAGCTAAAAATTCTGCCGCTATTGCTGGTGTTGCAGCTAATGCTAAAGATGGAACTATTGCAGGGGGTATAGCTTTAAGAGCCATGGCAAAGGATGGTAAATTTGCTAATGGTAACAATGCTAATGATGCAAAAAAAACAATAGAGGGAGCAGCAACAAGTGCAGTAACTAAGGCATTGGGTACTTTAACTATTGCAATAAGAAATACTATTGACGTGGGACTTAAAGAAGTTAAAGATGCTATGAAATTTAATTCTATTGATACTCCTGTAACTACTGATAGGCAATTTTCTGAAACTAAAGGTCAATAATTAGAATTAATAACAATATACATAACTAAATAAAGTCATTTTAGGAAAACTCTTCTTTTCATAAGAATTGTTTTCCTTTATCTATATCTAATAATTCAGGTTTAAATAGTATTGACAGCAATCATTCAACAACGGATTGATGGTAAGATTGCATTTGAGCTTTTTTATAAACTAAAGAAAATTGGCCTAACACTATATGTTAAAGATAGGGATAACGTTTTTGGTCATGGGAATGTGACTAAAACCTTTCTTAACCTTAGAGCAGGTATGAGTCATAAGTTAAGCTTGTACCAATTAAACCTATAAGTAATAAATTTACTAGAATTACAGTATTATGGATTATTCAAGTAAGTCAGCTATATCTGATATTTATAAGTACAAAGGAGATGGTAAGAGTGATGATGATTCATTAGATAGCATGTAAGCATCATATATGTTATTGACTTTGGATCCCCGTTTTCTTAAAGCCCATTTTACTAAGATAAGGTTCCTGTAATACTTAAGATATTATATAATAATTACATAAGGAGTTTTTTATGGGACTTGCTCAACCAGTAATTACACAGCAAATGGTTATAGCTGAACTTACTAAAGCCGGTATTAAGAGAGATATTGCTATTGATTTATCTTACAGGTACTATCGTAATGAACTGACTTATAAAGATATTGAATTCTTAAAAGAAAACTTTGATATAAAACTTGAAAAGGTTGAAGCTCTTTTACAAGCTGAAATTAAATCTGTCAAGACTGAACTTGATAACAAAATAGATACAGTTGAGAATAATCTTAACACTAAGATAGATACTAAATTCAATGAACTTGATAGCAAAATAGATACTAAATTTAATGAACTTGATAATAAGATTGACAACGTTAAAAGTGAGTTAAAATCTGATATTGCATCTGTGAGCAATGAGGTTTTTCTTGTTAGAAAAGATATGGAAATTAATAAAATTAAGTTTGATAGTACATCAAGATTACATAATTGGATGTTTGGTACCCTTATTACCCTTAATATAGGAATATTTTTAGCATTAATGTCATTATTAGTAAAGTAAATTTATTTAATTATCTTCCTTCTTTAAATGACTTTCTGTCAATTATTTTTTTACAAAAATTATTTAATTATTTGTTAGTAACAATCAATTTTATTTATTGTTGAATCACACACAGTATCTGTAAGGTTACAATATTTATGTTTTAGCTTTGTTATTTTGTTCAAAGCTTGTTAACTATCTTACCCTCCTGAGTTGAGTAAAAAATGAGGCACGTGATAATGAAAAGAATTACTTTAAGTGCATTATTAATGACTTTATTTTTACTTCTTGGTTGTGGGAGTGGCAGTACTAAGGCTGAGGATCCTCAGAGTAGATTCTTGAAATCTATTATTAGTTTAAGTAATGACTTCTTAAATGTTTTTACTTCCCTTTCTGATATGGTTGGAGGGGTTTTAGGGTTTAATACTAATACTAAAAAGTCTGATGTTGCAGCTTACTTTAAGAAAGTCCATGATGTTGTACAAGGCATTAAGGATAAGCTTAATAAAATTGTTGCTGACATGAAATCTGAGAATAATCCTAATTCAGAGGCTACTGATACCGCTGTCAAAGCTTTAATTACTAATACTCTTGATAAAATAATCCAAGGGGCTAAGACTGCTAGTGAAGCTATTGGTTCTGATAGTAATCCAATAGCTAATGTTGCTGACCAAAATGCAGGTGCTGCTGGTGAAGAAGCTTCAGTTAAGTCTCTTAGTGAAGGAATTGGAAAGATTGTAGGTGTAGTACTTAAAGAAGGAAATCCTGAGGCGGGGGATGATAAAAAGGCTAGTGATGGTTCTACTGCAAGAACCGCTGCTGCTGGGGATGGTGAAGCAGGTAAATTATTTGCTACTGCTAATGTTGGCACTGCTGAGAATGCAAAAAAATCAGCTGCTGATGCAGCAAAAGCTGTTGGAGCAGTAACTGGTGCTGATATCTTAAAAACTATGGTTAAAGAAAGTGGTGATGCTGCTAAGCTAGCTAAAGAAACAACTGGGAATGCTGGTGCTATCCCTAAAGATGCAACTATAGCAGGTGCTGTAGTTTTAAGGTCTATGGCTAAAGGTGGTAAATTTGCTGGTCCTAGTGATGCTGCTAGTGTTGATGCAAAGAAAGCAGTGGAGAATGCAGCAGTAAGTGCTGTTACTAAGGCGTTAAGTACATTAACTATTGCAATAAGAGATACTATTGACGTGGGACTTAAGGAAGTTAAAGATGCTATGAAATTTAATTCTACTGATACTCCTGTAACTACTGATAATCAGATCCCTGAAACAAAAGTTAATAATCAGAATTAATAACAATATACATAACTAAATAAAGTCATTTGAGGGAAACTTTTCTTTTCATGAGAATTGTTTTCCTTTTATCTATATCTTACCCCCTTGAGTAAAAAAGGAGGCACGTGATAATGAAAAGAATTACTTTAAGTGCGTTATTAATGACTTTATTTTTACTTCTTAGCTGTGGAAGTGGACAACAGGCTGCTGATGCTGGGAAGACTGGTTCAGAGAAAGGGACTGGAAGTTTAAGTGAAGTAATTGCAAGCTCAAGACAATTATTTTTGGATGCTTTTGTTTCTTTTGGAAATTTACTAAAAGAAGCATTTGGTCTTACTGCAGATACAACTAAAAAAGCAGTAGGAGAACGATTGGGTAAGGTTGGAGAAGCAGTGAAAATAGCTAAAGATAAGTTAGAAGAGCTAAAGGGAAATGAGCAGTTTAATTTAATAAAAGATAAAGCTGAAAGTACAATTAATAAGGCAATTGATACTTTAAGAAAGATAGTTGAAGGAGCAAGTAAAATTAAGGATGCTACTGGTAGTGCTAATGGTAAAGTTGGTGGTAATGTTGGTGATACTGAGGATGCAGCACCAGCAAATACAGCAAGCGTTAAGGGTCTTGTTGAAGGGATTAACTTAATTTATGAAGCAGCAAAGGAAGCTGATACTGAGCCAAAAGGAAATGCTAATAAGCAGATTGAGGATTCTAAAGAGATTGCAAAGTTATTTAAAGGCACTGGTGATGTTGGTGGTGATGCCAAGGCACTAAGTGGAGCCAGGAGAGCAGTAATTGCAGCTAGTGGTGCAGATATATTAGCAGCAATTGAAGCAGCTAAGGATACAAGTAAGCAAGCAGGTAATATTAGTGCAGCAACAAATGCTTATGACATTGCAGTTGCTACTAAAGATGATACAAATGCTCATGATGATATTAAAACAAATGCATCAGCAATAGCAGCAGGTTTAGCATTGAGAGCAATGGCAAAGGATGGTAAATTAGCAACTGTTGCTACTCATGCACCAGGACAAGCAGTGAATGCAGTATTAATAGGAGTAGTTGGTAAAACTGTAAATGAGATAGTATCTATTGTAAGAAGAACAGTTGATAAATGTTTAAAAGATGTTGATGATTGCATAAAAGAAGATTCCAGTAGTGTAGTAAAACCTACAAATTAATATAGTGTGGTTATTCATTGGAATAAGTTTTTACAAGCAGGAATTCCTGCTTTTTTATCTAAATACTCAGTATCTTTAGTGATACTGAGTATGAAGTTAGTTTTTACTAATTGATATTAAGCTAGGGGGTCGAAAAAATTTTTTTAGGTTTTCATTACAATAGTACAAGCAATATATTATTATCAATTTGTACATAGTTGCTGCTGAGTGAACAAATTTATTTTCTTTTATGTATTTTTTTTAAAGAGATGTCACAAAAATGTACAATGTATAATTACAAAAATATATGAGATAATAGTAGTTTTTGCAATCTATTAGTAGATTTATAAGGTATACCAAGTTGTTTGAGGTGTAGATTAATATAAGATTTGAGGGTATGTAGGTTTTTGTTTGATGTTTGATCAAGGAAGAAAGATTCAACCAGAGAAGCAATAGTAGAGAGAGTTTTATTAGTATGGTTTTTAAATAGATCTAGGTTATTTTTATTAAGTTTTAGTCTGTTAAAAGACTTAATATAGTTTATTTTTTCGTATAAGTCTAGTATACAAGGTTGATTATCTAATAGGATATTGAGATGAGTATTATTGTAATAGATATTATTGAAGGTAATTTTAGACTTAGCAATCAAAGAGTAGATAGAAATTATATGTTTTGTAGTGATAGAGAAGTTGAATATATTTTTAGCGATGTAGTTAATTTTGTATGCATGAATAGAAGATAAAATATTTTTATTTAAATTTTTAATAATGGAAGTAGCAATAACATTGGGTTCGAGTAAAGAATATTGTTGAAACTGTAGACCATTACTTAATGTATAAGTAATAATATTGTTATTAAAAGTATAAAATATTTTGATAAAAGGATCTTTTAGATGTGTTAAAGGTATGCCGGAAGCCATAATAATGCCGAGTAAATTGTGAATAGTGCTAGAAGAGAGAATAAGATAATTACTAATGAGAATAAATTCATCAGGATTAATTTTATGAATAGGGATATAAGGTATATTATTAGTAAATAAATTTTTTAGAGAGAACATATATATATAAATATAATACTATTAATCTAGCAAAGAGGGAGGTAACTATATATTTTTTTAAAGCAACTATTGAGTTTTTTATGCAAACTATTAATTTTGTATAAAAAGGTAAATTAAACTTATGAGTTTTTTGTGTAAACTATTAATTTTTAGTAGCAAACTTATGAGTTATATGTGGAAACTTATGAGTTATATAAATGGATAAACATTCTATACTATTAACAAATTATAAT